>CAJJCN010000014.1 GCA_905182655.1 Flammeovirgaceae bacterium UBA4465 | reverse complement strand
GTGATACGGATGGTGATGCGCTTACGTACTCCATTACCAGTGGCAATACAGGAGATGCCTTTGCTATAGAAAGTACAGATGGGAAATTGACCGTAGCCAAAAGTGGTGAAGTGGATTTCGCTACTACACCCCTATTCACATTAAGTGTTGAGGTTTCCGATGGCGCACTGACCGCCACTGCGGACATGACAGTAAATATTACGTTAGAAGATGAGACTACATTGGGTATGAGCAAAAAGAGCAACCTTTTTTATCCAAATCCAGCGACAGATCAGATCCAGATAAACGTCAACAATTTTGATAAAGCGGTGATATTCGAGCTTTCTGGAAAAAGAGTAATGTCTTCCAAAAAGACCCAAATAGACCTCAGTAAATTAAATAAAGGTGTTTATTTAATGAAAATACAAGACCAATCGGGTCAGGTTTTCAATACTAAAATAATCAAGGATTAACAAAACTATAAAATTTGAGGGGTTACGCATGGTAATTAGCATATCCCCCTCAAATTTATTGGTTGTTTACACTGGATACATCTCATACTTCATCTAATTTGATTAAATAAAGCCCCAACAAACGCCATGGGGAATTAAGGATCATTCGTCTCCTGACGAAAAGAGAATCCTTCTAAATTAATGAAAACGGGCAAAAATGCTAGCGTACCATGCCATCTTGCAAGCTGTACCATATACCCCAAATCAAACCCACTATAGAGCGCTTTAAAGAAGATTAATAGTAGAACTTGGAGACCATAAGGCTCTTAAAATTCAAAAAATGCTTATATTGATCTATGGAATTTTTAAAGTCTTTGCTATTGACTCAGTCTAACCTACTCTCGTTCCTTATTGTAGGAAGTCTGTTATTCACTTTAGGGTGCCATCAAAGCAATACATCAGAAAATAGTTTCCGTTCTATCGATGATATCTTTCAATCTTACCATACCTTCAAACAGCAGATCAATCCCATTGAAGCTACTAAGGCAGGCGAAAAAAGCTACAATAATAAAATTGCAAATTATATTTCATCTGATTATCAGGATTATCTAAAAGGACAATATGACCTGTACTTAGATACTTTGGGTACTTTTGACGCTACCTCCGTAACTTCCAGTCAATGGCTCAGCATACAGACCATGCAATGGGATTGTTCCATAAAAAGAGCCGGACTTTTACAACCTCTTGTCACCATGGCCTCTCCCATGTACAACCTGCCTAGCTTCGAGTTAATGCCCCTAATACAAGTTCAATCCTTACACTTGTATGTTGCCCAATTAGCGGCCGGCAACAGTGTCCATCCTTTCGAAACTATTGAAGATTATGAAAATTGGCTACTTCGTCTGGAAGATTATCTAACCTTCTTAGACACCTGTATGGTCAAGATGAGGATAGGGATCAACGAAAAAGTGGTCTTACCTAAAGCGCTGATCTCAAAAATGATCCCACAACTCGAGGAATTCATCACCTACCCCATAGAAAAACATCTGTTTTTTGAACCCATCCGTTTACTTCCTGACAGTATCAAATCGATCGATCGTGAACAATTGACCAAAAAATATCGTACGTTTATTACCGAAAAGCTCAAACCTAAATATCGTGAACTTAAAGGGTTTTTAATCACCGAATACCTCCCCATGGGAAGGGAAACCTCCGGTCTTGGGGACCTGCCCAATGGCCTTGAAACCTACCAGTATTTAATTCGATTGCATACCACTACAGATATGTCGATTGATCAGATTCATGAATTGGGCAAAACAGAAGTCGCGCGTATATTAAAAGAAATGGAAAAAGCCAAAACTCAAATGGCCTATACCGGAGATATCAAGTCATTTTTCGAACACATCAGAAACAGCCCCACACAGATGCCTTTCACCCAGCCAGAACAGGTGATTAAGCATTTCGACAACATTAACCTGCGCGTCGCAGATTCTTTGGCCGCCCTTTTCAATCTCAAGCCAAAAGCCAATTTTGAAGTAAGACGGACAGAAGCATTTAGAGAGGCTTCAGCAAGCGCCGAATATGTTCCTGGATCAAAAGATGCTTCGCGTTCCGGAATATTCTATGTGCCTATTCCTGACGTATCGCACTACAATAAATATGCCGATGAAGCCTTGTTCCTGCACGAGGCCATTCCCGGTCACCATTACCAACTCTCACTTCAACAAGAGAATAAACAGTTACCCGCATTTCTTCACCCTGAAAGTCTTGGGGTTTTCGTTGAAGGCTGGGCACTTTATGCCGAATCCTTGGGCCGTGAACTCGGGCTTTACCAAGATCCCATTCAATATTTTGGCATGCTCAGTATGGAAATGCACCGAGCCATCCGGTTGGTAGTAGATACCGGTATTCATGGAAAAGGTTGGACTCGAGAACAAGCTATTCAATATTCCCTCGATCATGAAGCTGAGTCCGAAGCCTCCATCATTTCAGAAATTGAGCGCTATATGGCCACTCCGGGACAAGCCCTTTCCTATAAAATAGGTCAACTCAAGATTCAAGAATTGAGATCCAGAGCGAAACAAAAATTAGGCGATAAATTTGATATTAAAGCATTTCATGACCAAGTGCTCAATACCGGTAGTCTCCCTTTGATTGTACTTGAAAATAAAATAAATAACTGGATAAAGGATCAACTGGTATTTTAATAAAAAAAATTCTTGCCTCTGGCAATTGCCATTAGGTAGAAAAGATCTATATTTTACTCATTAAAAATAATACAAATGAAATATTTATTTAACCTCCTCTGCTTTGTTTTTTTACTCGCTACGCGTTGTACATCACCCGATTTATATTTTGAAGATGCATTATGCGTTGCCAATATATCTATCATTGATCCCGAAATAGGATTGATTGAAAATCAAACCGTCATTATCAAAGAAGGTAAAATTCTTCAGGTGCTAGCTGCTGATCAAGTAACCTTGTCACCCCAAAATACCATCATCGATGGTACGGATAAATTTTTAATGCCCGGATTGTGGGATGCGCATGTACATTTTGCCTACATAGAAGAGATGGCCCCTAGTATGTTTGACCTTTTTTTAGCCTATGGTGTAACTAGCGTCAGGGATACGGGGGGTGAAATCAATTTCACGAGTGCCTGGAAAAAGAAATCACTTCAAAACCCTACCACCAGCCCACGTGTAATGATCGCAGGTCCACTGCTCGACGGGATGCCCAATGTATACGATGGAAGTGATCATGAGCACCCACCCTTATCGGTAGGTTTGGCTACGGTTTCTGATGTCCGCAATAAAGTAAATGAGTTAGATAGCATGGGAGTAGACCTACTCAAGGCTTATGAAATGCTCACCCCCGAACAATTTGAAGAGATTATGCGATTAGCAAAGGAAAAAGGATTGAATGTAACGGGTCATGTACCGTTGAGTATGGATGTTATTTCAGCTTCGAATGCTGGACTCAACAGCATGGAACATATGAGAAATCTTGAACTCTCGTGCGCCACTAACTCAGATGAATTATTGGCACAGCGCCAGGAAATTCTGGCGCTAGGTAAACAGGATATTGGCGGCGTTCTCCGCTCCAAGATACATGCCTTACAACGACCCTTAGCCATTGCAAATTATGATCCTCAAAGGGCGCAAGAAGTACTCGATGTATTGGCTAAAAATGATACCTGGCAAATACCTACCTTGGCCTTAGCTACTGGATTTACCGAAAGACCTTTTGCTCGCCCCGAATGGCAAGAGACTTTTAAATATTTACCAGAAGTCATTGAGCAAGGTTGGAAAAAAGAAATTGATCAGCTGCTGACTACTTCGCCTACTCCATTCAATGAAACCTATACCCAGTGGTTTACCAAAATGGTAGGCCAAGTGCACCGTACCGGTATTGAAATAATGGCTGGGACCGACTGTCCCATTTTTTATCTCACTCCAGGTAGAAGTCTACATGAAGAACTAGAGGTATTGGTGAAGGCCGGTCTCTCTCCTTTGGAGGCTCTCCAAACAGCTACGATCAATCCAGCGAAATACTTCAATCTAGAAAATGAGTTAGGTGCGGTAAAAGAAACCATGTGGGCGGACCTTCTCATACTGAATGCCAATCCATTAGACAATATAAAAAATACACAGCAGATCAATGCAGTGATAAAGCAAGGCCATTATATGGGCCGCTCCGATTTAGATACCCTGCTCAAAAAACTAGCAACGCGGTAAATATGAAAATCCAGATTTAAGATCCGTTTTAATCCTTTGAGTTCTTCCTTAAATCTGGATTATATATCAAAGCCAACTGTAGATATTTTTTACCATAGGCATTGACTCTTTGATAAAGCATACCGACCTGCACGGCCAGTTCGGGTCGAAACTGATAGCCTAAAGCCCCATAAAGTCGATTTCTATCAAAAAAAGTTTGCTCAGTATTCACGAAAATCTCATCATAGACCCCTAAAAATATTGTCCCAGGCTCCATGATTTTTCGATTGAGTGGCACCGTCAACATCAGCCGATAACGTAAACGATTTTTATAATCATCACTGACCCACCTCTGCTCCACGCGATATCGGTGTTCAAACTTAACCCGCCCTACTGCGTTGGTTAAAATAAACTGCTGCCATACACGGTGTTCTTTGGACAAAGGCGTGCTCGAATCCGCTTCATCGTAAGAAGTCACATAACCGTACCCTGCCGTCACTAAAGCATGAGGAGCCAAATGGTAATTCAACCCTCCTCGTAACAAGAGCTGTTCGATATTGACTGGCGCTACGGTATGATTACGGTATTGAACTTCCGTATGAATACTCCACCGATCCTTTATTTTATTTTGACCAAAATACATGACCCAATTTCCCATTTCATCTGACTGCGAAAAAGCCGAGAAAGTGGAAAAAAGCCCCAGTAAGAGGAGCTTACTTTTCATCCTTTGATACATATAATTAAATAAACGAAACCACACCCGTATGCACGTCATACATGGCTCCCACAATATCTATTTCTCCATTCTCGTAAAGTTCGTTGAGCACAGAACTGTCACTTTTAATTTTAGCTACAGTAAGGGCTACATTTCTATCAGCAACGTCTTGTACATAAGCTGCGTTCTTTGAACTTTTATCCTCATAGTCTCCAGTTACCGCATCCATGGCTGGCTGAATATTAGCAAGCATATGAGTTAAGTTACCGAGCTCTACATGGTCACAAGCTCCTTTTACCGCGCCACAACTGCTGTGTCCTAAGACTACAATTGCCTTGGAGCCTGCGGCTTTGCAAGCAAATTCTAAACTGCCTAATATATCTATATTGACAAAATTCCCTGCAACGCGTGCATTAAATATATCGCCAATCCCCTGATCAAAAACATATTCGGCAGGTACCCTAGAATCAATGCAACCCAAAACAGCAGCAAAAGGAAATTGTCCTGTCCCTGTTTGTGCCACTTGCGTAGAGATGTCTCTTTGGAGTCCCTGATTGGCTACGAAGCGTTGATTACCTTTTTTTAATAATTCAATAGCCTGTTTTGGGGTGATGGTGGTCTGGCTCTCAGCCGTCTGCACACCGGTATTATCAATGTTGTTTATCATAATCTTAAATTTAAATTTAAATTTCTTTAGTTTCTATTATTTTTTTGTGCTTTTTCATGGTTTTATATAAACTATTTTGAGCATTTTTATTTTTTTCCTGCACTAAACCTGTCCATTTTACAGAGATATTTCGATGTTCGGCCGTTGCCTCAAAGTTTGAAATTATTTCTATCACATCTGGATGGATACTTACGGTTTTACTGGCATCAATCATCACAAGGCTATCATCAGGTAATTCCGTCAAGGCCTTAGAGATCCCAGCTTTATTAAGGAAGGTAACCGATTCAGACAATTGAATTTTAATGGGCTCACCAGGTACATAAGATTCTACATCGAAAAAATAAGCTGCTTTGTAATTGTTCCATAAAATATGAAAAATAGCCAAAACAAGCCCAATAGAAATGCCCGTCAATAAGTCGGTAAAAACAATACCCAGAATGGTCACAATAAAGGGAATAAATTCAGCCCTACCCATTTTATATACTTGCTTGAGAACATTGAAGCTCGCCAACTTATAACCCACTACCAATAGAATGGCCGCGAGGCTCGCCAATGGAATAAGATTGATTACCCCCGGTAATAACACCACACAAATCAACATCAAGACACCATGAAAAAAAGCGGATGCTTTGGTTCTACCCCCAGATTGAATATTAGTAGAACTCCTCACGATGACTTGCGTCAAAGGAAGACCTCCGATAAACCCAGCGACTACATTGCCTATCCCTTGAGCTAAGAGCTCTTTATTGGGCGGAGCAATACGTTTGTAAGGATCTAATTTATCTGTCGCCTCAAGACATAATAGGGTTTCGAGACTGGCTACTACAGCGATCGTTACGCCCAAAATATAAATACGTGGATTCCCCAATTGGGTGAAATCAGGAGAAGCAAATTGCCCTAGAAATTCACCAAACGAACGGGCTACGGGAATGTCCACAACCTGGGTTACAAGTAAATTCAAATCTGGCCAACTTCGAAACAATAAATTCAAACCGATGCCCAAACCGACCACTACCAGTGGGCCTTGAATCAGTTTAAAAAAAACATATTTTTTCACAAAAGCTTGTTCCCATATGATCAGCACCATGAGTGATAAAACCGAGATGATCACAGGACCGAGGCTTAAAAAATCCCAAATAAAAGTCAGCTCGCTAAATGTGTTATGGCCATCTTTCTGAAAAAATCCCAAATCTCCTTCTGGATCGGCATCATAGCCAAATGCATGGGGTATTTGTTTTAAAAATATCACTATACCAATACCTGACAGCATTCCCTTAATGACCGAAGATGGGAAAAAATAAGCGATGATCCCCGCTTTTAATAGGCCAAGTATTATTTGAACGACTCCCGCAACAATAACGGCTAATAAAAAAGCCTCAAATGATCCCAGCTCCTCAATGGCTGCATATACAATCACCGCTAATCCAGCAGCAGGTCCACTTACTCCTAGTGCAGACCCACTGATAAGTGCTACGATAACACCCCCAATAATACCTGCCACAAGTCCAGAGAATAAGGGCGCACCTGAGGCCAGGGAAATTCCTAGACAAAGAGGAATCGCGACCAAAGTCACCACAACACCGGCAGGGAAATCATATTTTAGGTTTTGAAAAAACCCTTTATTATTCGTTTTTTGCATCTATTTTTTCTTATTAATATTATTGTATCTAACTGTTTAATGAAAAGAGAACGCTTATTGAATATCCGCTGTTAGAGCGAGCTACAATTACAAGCACATTCTGACGTGAGCAACCTAGCTATTTGGGTGGGGGTATCAATATATCAACCAAAGGATTTTGGTATAGATATTCAAATATTTTCGTACCGTGTCGATAACCCGGTATTATTAAGTTTTCAATTTTGATAGATAAACTCGCGCTTTGTATTTTGTGAGCGACCTCCTCTTGAGATTCTTCCGACCCTTTGTCTCCCTGCTCATAGAGATCAGTATTGAAATTAGTGGTATTATCTGTGTCCGTAGCATTGAAAAAAATCATCAATCCAAACACGCAACAAGCCAACCTTGTGAAAATAATTCTTTTTTGTACCGACCCCATGAACATTTACTTAATGGGCCTCACGGCATTTATGGCTTTGAATGTTGCATCCTTACTGAATTCGATAATGGCATCTTCTCCGTTAACGGCATCCGTAAGCCGGGGCAGATGCTGAGCAAAGAACCGCTGGTGATGGGCCCCTTCGATAAGGGTAGATATCATCATATGGGGATATTTATAAGTGGGATTGATTTCTAAGATGATATTGCTCACCCGGCCTACCAATTGCTTATAGCCAGAAAAAAAACCTTCTTTATTATTCTGATCCACCTCTTTAGTCATATAGGATTTCGAAGACTCGGCAATGACAATCTTATTGAGCTTGTATTCGTTAATATGCTCAAAACTCCCATCTAATTCTATATTTTCAGTGAGTAACTTGATGGCTTTTTCTAACCGCTCCTCAGGAGAAGGAATGTTTGCCAGACCAAAGGCAATTCGATATTCCATCCAACTCCAATACCATGAAGTCAAATAAAGCAACAACTTATACTTACTTTCAAAATATCGATAAATTGAAGCCTCATTGGAATGTATTTCTAATCCTAATTTCCTGAAAGTGAAGGCCTCAAATCCCACATTATCGATCAAATTAATACTAGACTCGACAATCTTACGTCCCAACGCGCTGGATTCCGGATTTTTTATGTAAACCCGATTATTAACTTGAAGACTGAAAGAGGTAAATAAATCTTGCATTTAGCTATTTTAGTTTGCAAATATAATAGCAATACTATCATAAATGAAAATGACTCGTTTATTTTCATCTAAAAATATGAAAAATATTCGTATCCAATTAAAGAAATGGCTCAATCACTTGGTATAGATCCTATCCCTAACCACAAAAATAGGGGAAAGTAGGATTGACACTTTTTGAAAATGATTATTAATTGAATCAAAAAAAACTACAGCTTTGTAAGCTTATGATTCAATTAAAAAAATATTTTGCTCAAGGCTTCCTAGGAGTATTGTTAATGGTTTGCTTACAATGTAGCGAGAAAAAATCCCCTACTCAATTCATAACCGCTGCAGAAATTTTAGGAAATGAGGCCTATCCTGCCGTTTCATATGGTGGTTATCGACATAATACAAGAGCCATAGCCCCCTCGATCGAAGAGATAATAGAAGATATGCATCTGCTCCATGCTATGGGGATCAAATTGATTAGAACCTACAATATCCAACTGTTTGGAGAAACCTCTCGCTTACTCGAAGCCATCAGTCTGCTGAAAAAAGAAGATCCTACTTTTGAAATGCACGTCATGCTGGGCGCGTGGATCGAGTGTAAAGGTGCCTGGACCACTGATGTCAACCACCGAGAGGGCAATAATATTCAAAATACCCAAGAAATAGAAACGGCGGTCGAATGGATCCAAAAATATCCTGACATTATCAAAATGGTAGCCGTGGGCAATGAATCTATGGTCCATTGGGCATCCCAATACTATGTGAGGCCAAGCGTCGTACTGGAATGGGTAAACTATTTGCAAAATCTAAAGCAAACAGGACAATTACCAGAGCACTTATGGATTACCAGTTCCGATAATTTTGAATCTTGGGGAGGCGGTAATGAAAGTTATCATACCGCTGATTTAGAAAAGCTGATTCGGGCAGTAGATTTTATTTCTTTACATACTTATCCCTTCCATGACACGCATTATAACCCTAATTTTTGGGTAGTGCCCGAAGATGAACAAACATTATCCCCACAAGAACAGATAGATGCTGCTATGCTTAGAGCAAAAAATTATGCTCAAGCACAATATGAGCAAACACGTAGTTATATTGAACGTCTGGCCCCCAAAAAGAGTATTCACATAGGAGAAACGGGTTGGGCAACCACCGCTTCCATTAATTACGGATCCAATGGTTCAAAAGCAGCAGATGAATATAAACAAAAGAAATATTTTGAGTTAGTCAACGAATGGACCCAGAAATCGGGCATTACCTGCTTCTTTTTTGAGGCCTTTGATGAGGTGTGGAAAGACCAAGGAAATCCCACCGGATCAGAAAATCATTTTGGATTATTTACTTTAGATGGTCAAGCCAAGTACGCCTTATGGGAGGCCATAGATTCCGGTAATTATGCCGGACTTACTCGAAATGGAAACCCCATCAAGAAAAGTCATCAGGGCAATGTTAAAGCGATGATGCATGAAGTACTTCAGCCCCCGGCCGAAGAAGACTTGGACCTTTACGAAATTACAAAAATAAATACGACGAGAAAGCTAGGTGAACAAGTAACCGAACAAGTATACATCATCAGTCATGATTCACTCAGCCAAGAGGTAAGCTATCCCAGTGCTCCACTAAAATTAAATGTTTGGGAAGGTACCTGCCAGTTGAAAATGTTAGAAAATGGAGTCGTTGCGCTGCAATCAGGCACAGGCGCGTGGTGGGGTGCCGGCATTGAGATTCAAGGAAATGGCAAAGGAGAAAATTTATCTCTTTTCGAAGAAGGAAGGCTTCATTTTGACATCAAAGGAAATACCAAATCCTCCTTTCATTTAGGATTTCAAACGGGTTACTACGCACAAGAGACGTTAATCAATAATTCTGCTTCATTTGGACCCAATAGGGCGTATCCCATCGATGAGCATTGGCAGCACATGATCCTTAACATTGAAGACCTCAACCTAAAAGGAAATCTCGAAAATGTGACGGCCCCAATCTATATCATGGGTGCTGATCAATTTGATGGTGGCTTTATTTATTTAAAAAACATTTTTTTTACAAAAAATTGATCGGAACCATTATTTCTTAACGCCATTCACCTGTAAACAATCTCATTTACCTTCAAAAAAATATTTGGCCCACTTGAACAAAAAACAATACCACAAAAAGCTAAGAAAAGACTACCTTAAAGGTTGAATCTCGTTAGAGCCAAAAAATCATGAAAAAACTACATTTATTCTTAATTACTATTTTTATCGTCACATCGGTAGCTGCCCAAAAGAGAACTTCCTCACTCAAAGCACTCAAAAAAGAAGTAAGAGAAAACGTACTGGCCAAATCGAAGATGGCCCAGGTCATGGTGGATAAGGTATTTAGTTTTTCAGAATTGGGCTTTCAAGAAATTGAAACTTCAAAATACCTCACAGAAATTCTTAAAAAAAATGGATTCGAAATTGAATATGGTATTTCAGGAGTTCCAACTGCCTGGTGGGCAAAATGGGGTTCAGGTAAGCCCGTTATTGCTATCGGAAGTGACATTGATTGTATTCCCAAAGCTTCTCAAAAACCCGGAGTAGCCTATCATGATCCTATTGTGGAGGGAGCTCCAGGTCATGGAGAGGGTCATAATTCAGGCACGCCCCTCAATATCGTAGCAGTTCTTGCAGTAAAAGAAATTATGGAGCGTGAAAAGATTCAAGGTACCCTGATTATTTGGCCAGGAGTGGCTGAAGAACAACTAGGTACCAAAGCATACTATACCAGAGATGGATATTTTGATGAGGTTGATCTATGTGTTTTCACGCATGTCGCCAATAACTTAGGCGTCTCTTATGGCCCCACTTGGGGCACAGGGATGATATCCGTCGAATATACCTTTTCAGGTGAATCTGCTCACTCGGCTGGAGCACCTTGGCGTGCCAAGAGTGCTGCTGATGCCGTTGAACTTATGAATATTGGCTGGCAGTACAATCGTGAGCATTTGCACCCCTTAGGAAGATCCCATGCCGTAATCACGGATGGGGGAGATCAACCCAATGTGGTTCCATCAAAAGCTTCTATTTGGTATTATTTTAGAGAAATTACGTATCCTAAAATCATGCAAGTGTATGAGCGCGCCAATGAAGTTGCAGCGGGTGCAGCCCTTATGACCCAAACTACTTTGTCTAGTAAAATTCTGGGGTCTGCCTGGCCAAGACATTTTAATAAGGTCATTGCTGAAACGATGTATGAAAATATTTTACAAGTTGGACTGCCTAAATGGAGCGATGATGATCAAGCATTGGCCAAAGCGGTACAAAAAGAAGTAAACTCTCCTAGTAAAATCGATGGCCTTGCGGTTGCATTAGATCCCATGGGACTCCCCGTCACGGTACCCAAAAGTGGTGGATCAGACGATATCGGAGACATCTCTTGGAAAGTGCCTACGGTTACCTTAAGATACCCATCAAATATACCAGGTCTTCAAGGCCATCATTGGTCTAATGCCATTGCAATGGCTACCCCCATTGCTCACAAAGGGGTCATCTCCGGGGCTCAAGTGGAAGCCATGACCCTACTTGATTTTCTATTGAAACCTGAACTGGTTACACAAGCTTGGAAGTATTTCGATGAAGAACAAGCTTCCAAGCAAAAATACATACCTATGGTTGGTGTAGAAGATGAGCCTGCCGTACATCTGAACACCATGATTATGGAAAACTTTGCGCCCAAGCTTAAACCTTATTATTACGATGAAACCAAATATGATTCTTACATGGAGCAACTTGGGATAAAGTACCCCACCTTACAAAAGGAAAACAATAATAATTAATTACCTCAAAACATGTCGTGAACACCTGATGATCCACTGATCTCAAATTATTTACCCATTCGTTTTAATGAAAAAAATAGTCAACGATCCACATCGTAGAAAATTCCTAGAAAAATTAACTTGGGCAGGTGCAGCTAGCTTTTTCGGTACGCTTCCTATGCTTCATGCTACTGGAAAAAATAATGATGAGGTCAAACCGATAAGCCTCATTATTGATGCTGATACAGCGAACGAGGTGGATGATGCTTTTGCCATTGCGAGGGCTTTAGTCGAACCGCGATTCGACATCAAGGGTCTTTGCTCGGCCCAATGGCATACCCAAGCAAATGCTCCAAATGATTCGGTAGGTAGTAGTCAGCAAATGAACGAAGAACTTTTAACCTTGATGGGTAGATCAGATATTCCCCACCCTATGGGCTCCAATATTCCTATGGTCAGTCAGCTTCGGCCTCAACCTTCTCTTGCAGCCCGTTTAATCATAGAGGAAGCCCATAAAATGCCTGCAGGTGAAAAGTTAACCGTACTGACCTTGGGACCTGCCACCAATACTGCCTCAGCCTTACTCTTAGATCCCAGCATTCTACCCAAATTGAGATGTTGCTATTTAGGTCTTTGGTACAACATGGCAGATCAAACATGGAGCAAGAGAGAATTCAATACAGACAATGATCCAAATGCTTTAAATGTTTTGTTAAATACCCAAAGTTTAGACCTTGAAGTAATGACGGCTACCACTTCCAAGGCCTTAGTTTTTGATAAAAAACAAGTAGATCAATCCTTCAAAGGCAAGGGGGGTGTTTTTGATTATTTAGTCACTCTCTGGGAAAATTATGATCGTTTCTGGCAAAAAAAAGATCCTGAGAAAAAACATTGGACCATGTGGGATGTAGCTGTGATTGAAGCATTGGCCAAACCTCAACTCTGTCAAAGGCAAAAGGTAATTACCCCCCACGATAATTTCAATCGGGAGATAACTATCTATTCGGCCATCGATGCCGTAGCTATGGAAGCTGATTTTTGGGCATCCTTTGAACCCTAATTTCAGATCTAAAAGAATCCAAAAATTTAAAATGAAGCTTGAAAATACCTTTAAATAACTGAACATGATATTAAAAAGAAAGTATTTATTCATAGTTCTAATTTTGAGTGTGAGCTTGGTGTTATTGGGTATTGGTATGAGCATTACCCCAGATCTTTCCAAAGAATATATCGAAAAAAAATATACCAATAATGCGTCAAAATTCCTCTGGATTGATGACTTAAAGGTGCATTATCGAGACGAAGGTCAAGGTGTGCCCATCGTCCTCATCCATGGCACCAGTTCCTCTTTACATACTTGGGAGGCTTGGACCCAAGTATTGACCCAAACCCATCGAGTGATTAGAATGGATTTACCCGCTTTTGGACTGACCGGTCCGAACGCAAATCATGATTATAGTATGGAATACTATGTGCGTTTTCTCGATGACTTCTTGACGAAATTGGATATCGATAGCCTTTATTTGGCCGGAAATTCATTGGGAGGGCAAATAGCTTGGCATTATACTTCGCATCACCTCGATAAAATAAAAAAATTAATACTCCTTGATCCTGCTGGTTTTTATGATGCAAAAGAAATGCCCTTCGTTTTTAAGCTCGCAAGAACTCCCCTCATCAATCAATTAATAGGTAAGATTACGCCAAAATACTTTATTGAAAAAAACCTAAAAGAAGTGTATTTTGATGCTGACAAAATCACTGACTCACTGATTGAAAGGTACCATGATCTCACCCTAAGAACGGGCAATAGGGCTGCCTTCATTGCCAAAGCCAATCAACCCATCGTGGATCATACAACACGGCTAAAATTAATCACAACACCCACCCTCATCCTTTGGGGGCGAAATGATGATTGGATTCCCGTGGCTCATGCAGCAAAATTTTCACAGGAACTGCCCCATGCAAAAGTGGAAATTATGGAGGAAACAGGGCACGTCCCCATGGAAGAGCGTCCCTTAGAAAGTGTTGCCCACACCCTACAATTTTTAAATACACAATAGAATCACTGAAAAAGCTCCTTTCCTATTTTACATCTATTTAAATTAAATTTTTGCAATCTGAAAATTATTTTCGAGCTTACCTCCTTTTGTCAACATAGCTTGAAATCTAAAATGGAAATAGGAGTAGATAGTTTTGCCGCAGCAACCTTAGATAATGGAAGTTTACTTCCACAAAACGCAGCCTTGGCCATAGAGGAACTATTGGATCGAATTAAATTCGCTGATGAGGTTGGAGTGGATGTCTTTGGTATCGGCGAACATTACCGTCAAGAATTTCTTGATTCAGCCCCGGCCCTGTTGCTTGCCGCAGCGGCAGCCCAAACAAAAAACATCAAACTGACCAGCGCAGTGACTGTATTAAGTGCTGCAGATCCTGTTCGCGTTTTTCAAAATTTTGCAACACTTGATCTCATTTCTGGTGGAAGGGCTGAAATGGTGGTCGGAAGAGGTTCTTTTACCGAATCTTTTGCATTATTTGGCTTGAATTTATCTGATTACGATGCGTTATTTAGTGAAAAATTAGCCTTATTACTTGAGATAAGAGATCATGAAAGCATCACCTGGTCTGGTAAATTTCGGTCATCCTTAAAAAATCAATCTATTTATCCTAGACCTTTACAAACAAAACTTCCTATCTGGCTAGGCGTAGGAGGCACCCCAGCCTCATTTGTGAGAGCAGGGGCCTTGGGGCTACCGCTCATGATTGCCATCATCGGTGGCGAAACCCATCGATTTCGACCATTGGTAGATCTCTATCGAGAGGCAGGTGAAAAAGCAGGACACCCTCCATCTACATTAAAAGTGGGTCTTCATTCCTTAGGTTATGTAGGTACCAATAGCCTAGCAACCCAAAATCTCTATTATCCCGGCTACGCGGAAACCTTCACCCGAATCGGTAAGGAACGTGGATGGCCACCTGTGACCAGAAATCATTTTGATCAGCAAATAGGTCCAAAGGGTGCCTTAGTTATAGGGAACCCCGAGGAAGTTGCAGAAAAAATAGTACGACACAGTGAAGCTTTGGGGGGCATCTCTAGATTTAGTTTTCAAATGGACAATGCAGGACTATCTCATCAAGAACTTAAAAATGCCATCGAATTAGTAGGAAAAGAAGTGGCCCCAATGGTCAATGCTTAACGTCATTTTTAGCTCTGTGGTTTATGACCATTGATAAATCATGTTATGCTAGTTATGTACGATTGGACTTTAATGGTAAGAGTGGGATATTGCTGCTTTTTCTATCAAAATAAATGCCCCACGATTAACACATTTATTTTTAATAATTATTTGTCCCATTCATCAAATAGGGCTTTTCTTAAATTCAACTAACAAATAATTTTACCAGTTTATTAGTTTTTTTCGAGCAATCTTTGCAGGATTGCGCATATTTTCAATGAGTCACTTTTTCCACTTTTAAAGTTCTATGAAACAAATCATCAAGAGGTACATCCTTTGGATTACTTTTCCCATTGCTGCTTTCGTTAATCATGAAGGATCGGCCCAAATCATTACAGATCGCCCGGATCAAACTGAGAGTTCTTCAACCGTTGAAAAAGGCGCTTTACAAATTGAATCTGGGTTTTTAGTGGGATTTGAGGGAGATTATTCCAATTCCATTACACAATTGCTGGCCCCTACAACCTTATTTAGGCAGGGAATCAGTAACCGATTTGAGCTGAGGATAGTCAGTCAATTTGAACAAATAAGGTTTCAAGAAGAAACAACAAAAGGCATTAGTGATTTAGAGATTGGCACCAAAATACAGTTGTATAAAAAAGCGCAAAGCCGTACCCAAATAGCCTGGCTTTCTCATCTGAGATTACCGACAGGAAGTGACGGTCTCACCGACAGATCATTTGGGACCATAAATAAACTTTCTGTTTCACATAAGATCAATGAATTTACGGCTATAGGTTATAATATAGGTTATAATTATTTTGGTATTGATAGGGGAGATTTGACCTATAGTGCTGCATTGGGGTTCAGCTTAAATAGACATGTCAGTATATATGTGGAGCCCTACGGAATGCTATCAAATTTTAAGGAATCAATCGTCAACTTTGATGCGGGATTTACGTATTTGGTACATGATAATTTGCAATTAGATTTTTCATTTGGCACCGGGGTAAGCGACCGTATGAACTATCTCTCGATTGGATGCAGTTGGAAAATGATCAATGATCGCAATCAATAAGTTATCATGAAGAAAAGATAAAGATGTTAGAAGAAGATTATCTTTGAAATCATTTATTTCATAATTTATAGCTTGATTCACTTCTTCTGATGTCATTAATAGGTAAAATAGTTTTCTCCATAGGTTTTTTTTTATTGTCTACCATCATCTCCTGCAAAAATGATGAGGGTCCAGAGGTTGAAACCATTGAGGATGAAATTACAGCCGATTCGAACATTCTAGAGAATGGGGTACCCGAGAGCGATATCAACAATCCCTTGACCATCACCCCAGATGGTAGCGAAAATTATCTGAATTTTGACGCTGAATATATTTTTGATCAAGAAAGTTTACATACGTTTGATTTGGTCCTCTCAGAAGAAAATTTAAATCTACTCAATGCAGATCCTACAGCTGAAGAATATGTTCAAGGAATGTTAATCTTTGAAAACGACACCTTAAGCCCCGTGGGGATTAGATACAAAGGTTCTATTGGTGCCTTTGTAGGATGCGTAGATGGACCCAATTGGTTTGAACCGTCTGGTGCAAAAATTTGCACCAAATTATCCATGAAAATTAAAATTAATTGGGAGGGAAGATCAGAGAAATTTTATGGCCTCAAAAAACTTCAATTCCATTCGATGAATGGCGATGACTCTCAGATGCACGACCGCGCAGGTTATTGGCTTTTTAGACAAATGGGAGTTCCTGCCCCTCGGGCGGTGCATGCCCGGTTAAATATCAACGGGACGTACACTGGGGTCTATGCCTTGGTCGAACAAATAGACAGCCGATTCGTTAAAGAAAATTTCGATGAGGGTGAGGGTAATTTATACAAAGAAATTTGGCCCCTCAATTCCGAGGGTACCCCCTATCCAGTTGACCATTATTTAGAGGCACTCAAAACTAATGAAAATGACAACCCTAGTGTTGAGTTAATCCGCGACTTTGGACAAAAAATAGCCGATGCCAGTGACGAAGAACTACAAGCAATTATTGCGACCCATATGAATATTAATCAAATTATTTCGTACGCTGTAGTAGACCGGCTTATCCGAAATGATGACGGTGCCTTTCATTGGTACTGTGATGATGGGGTTTGTACCAATCATAATTATTATTGGTATGAAGAACCGGCAACTCAGCAACTACATCTTATTCCATGGGATCTTGACAATGCTTTTGAAAATATTCTTTTCAATGCCAACCCAGTTACTCCCATCGCTGACCAATGGGGAAGTTCCCGAAACAATTGTCAGCCTTTCGGATATGGACCTTGGGGTCTGCCACAAAAATCCGCTAACTGTGACAAGCTCACCAGAGGATGGGCAAAATATACCGAAACCTATGAAACATTGAAAACGCAATTTATTAATGGCCCCTTATCAGTAGCGCAAATTGACCAACAAATAAATTTATGGGTGACACAAATAAGTGAGGCTCACGCAGAAGCAAGTATCTTATATGAAGATGTTGAAAATGAAGAAAATTGGTTGAATGAGATTAGTTTATTTAAAGCACAGTTAAATAAAGCAAGGCAGAATTAATTAATTATCTGTTTTGATGTTCTTGTTAAATGGAAGTCCTAATTGATAAGAGAGGTCTTCATCCCGGTGCCCATCTAACGTATCCAGTCCAAATTTTATATCTTTAGGATTTTCATAAATAAAGGTCCCAAAAATACGATCCCAAATGGAAAAGATATTGCCAAAATTACGGTCAGTCCAAGGGCGCTCAAAATGATGATGGAACTTATGCATGTTCGGTGTCACCAAGACCATTGCCATCAATTTTTCTAACCCTATGGGAAGGTTAATATTGGCATGTGTCCAATAGGTAAAAAAAATGGAGCATATCCTATAAAAAGCCCAATAGGCTACTGGAATGCCGAAAAAGAAGACCGTTAATAATCCCATCAATTCGCGGGTAAGATAATCTCCTGGATGATGTCGGGTACCTGTTGTCGCATCCACTTGGGTGTCACTATGATGGACCATATGCATCTTCCACATCCATTTGACACGATGTAACATAAAATGAATGACGTATTGCCCAAATAAATCCAAAGCCATCACAGCGATGAGTACCTCAAGCCATACAGGCAATACCACCCAATGGAGCAGTCCAAACTGCATCGCATCAATCCAAACAAAAACACCTACGGCTAACATACCTATCACTAAATTAATGATTGCGGAAAATGAAAAAAACACCAAGTTAATACCATCGTGTTTCCATTTGTTATAAGAATGTTTAAATAAGGGTATTCCAGACTCAAGGAGCCAGCAAAAAAACAGGCATCCGAAGACCCAACTTAGTTTCTGTACGGTCGTAATCTGTTCAAAAAAATGGATAAATCGCATCATATATTCGATGAATATAACCAAATATAAAACATTCAGACATAAAAAACATTAAATAAATGACCACTTAATATTCACAACTTCCTGGGGTACGCGGAAATGGGATTACATCTCTGATATTTGACATTCCAGTTAAAAACAAAATCATTCGCTCAAATCCTAAGCCAAAACCACTGTGTTCTACCGTACCAAACCTTCGCGTATCTAAAAACCAATCCATTTCAGTCGCAGGTATCTGCTTTTCTTTCATACGCTGGGTCAATACATCCAATCGCTCTTCGCGTTGCGACCCGCCTATGATTTCTCCAATGCCTGGAAACAAAACATCCATCGCCCCTACAGTCTTCTGATCGTCATTCAAGCGCATATAAAAAGACTTGATGTCCTTTGGGTAATCATATATAATGACCGGCTTTTTAAAATGCTTCTCTACCAGGAATCTTTCATGCTCAGATTGTAAATCGGCACCCCAAGTATCTATGGGAAATTGAAATTTTTTCTTTTTATTAGGCTTAGAATTTCTTAGAATCTGAAAGGCTTCAGTATAAGAAATTCTTTCAAAATCATCCGCTAAAATCAAACGCAAACGATCTAAAAGTGACTGCTCGCTTCGCTCAGCGAGTGGTTTGTTTTTTTGTTCTTCAATTTCCCTTTTTTCTAAAAAAGTCAGGTCATCTAAGCAGTGATCAATGGCATATTTTACCAAATATTTTAACATTTCTTCTGCCAGATCCATATTGTCCTTGAGATCATAAAAAGCCATCTCAGGTTCAACCATCCAAAACTCTGCCAGATGTCTTGTAGTATTAGAGTTTTCAGCACGAAACGTAGGTCCAAAAGTGTAAATTTCAGATAAAGCCAATGCCGCCAATTCGCCCTCTAATTGCCCAGAAACAGTTAAATTAGTTTCTTTTTCAAAAAAATCTTGATGGTAATCAACCTTACCCTCCTCATCTAATGGTATTTTTTCAAGATTTAAAGTCGTCACCTTAAAGGTCTCACCTGCACCTTCAGCATCCGAGGCCGTTAACAAAGGACTGTTGAAGTAAAAAAATCCTTTGTCGTTGAAAAATTGATGGGTGGCAAAAGCCACCCCATGTCTCACCCGTAATATCGCACTCATCGTATTCGTCCTGGGCCTTAGATGAGCGATCTCTCTGAGGAACTCTAAACTATGCCGCTTAGGCTGCAACGGATAAGTGTCAGGATTGGCTTCCCCCAATACTTTTATAGCTTTTGCCTGCATCTCCTGGGTCTGACCGGCTCCAAGCGAAGCCACCCATAGACCTGTAACTGCGATACTTGCCCCTGTGGTAATCTGTTTAAGTAAATCTTCGCTAAAAAGTTCGGGGTCGGCCACCACTTGAATATTATGTATTGTGGAGCCATCATTCATCGCTATGAAAACCGCATTCTTACTCGCTCTTTTAGTCCGCACCCATCCTTTCACGAGAATTTCCTCACTCAATGGTGTTAATGCCAGTAAGGCTTTAATTTTTATTCTTTTTTGATTCTCCACAATGATTTAGTCTAAAGTATTCAGCAAAAAAACCACAAATAAGTGGAATGATGAAATCATATAAAGAATAGATGACTTTTATTGAAGAATAAACAAATTAAAAATTGCTTTTTACATGATAATTTAGGTACCTTTTAATGGAACAATCTTACTTATTTTAACCTAGATAATTATATAATTTAGATAATTTTGAAGCAAGACAGCTTATTATGCAAAAACTCATTCTCTCTCAATCACTACAGCAAAAATTATCACCGCAACAGATTCAGTTTATTAAACTGTTGCAAGTGCCTACTGCTGAGCTTGATACGCGAATTGAGGAGGAGTTAGAAATAAATCCAGCCCTCGAAGAAGGTGATACCCCCCCTTCAGATGACGAACCTATAGATCCATTTGAAGAAAAAGAGGAAGCAGACAATAGCACAGAAGATTATCTTCATGATGATTATACTGGATACAAAATGACCGGAAATGGGAGCAACTCCCTTGATCAAGATAAAGAGTATCCCATAAGTATCGGCACTACCCTTCATGAACAATTATTAACACAACTCGGCTTTCTTAAGCTCAATGAACATCAGCATATTTTGGGCAAACAACTTTTAGGTAGCATCGATGCAGATGGATATCTCAGAAGAGATTTAGATGCCATTGTGAATGATCTTGCTTTTTCTCAAGGTATTGAAACAGACCGGTCTGAATTAAGTAAGCTCCTCGAAAAAATTCAGAGCTTTGACCCTGCAGGAATAGGCGCGCAAAGTTTACAAACCTGTTTGATGCTTCAGTTGGAAAGAAGAGATCTCGAAGACCGGCAAAATCATTTGGCCTATCAGACACTTAAAGTCTGCTTTAAAGAATTTTCCAAAAAACATTATGACAAAATAGAGCAAAAGCTTGGTATTTCCAGTGCCGAATTAAAAAATGCCATAGGCATCATTACCCGGCTCAACCCGAAACCTGGAGGTGCAGGAGATGAAGATGGTAAAATACAGTTTTTAATGCCTGATTTCATTTTAAAAAATAGCAGCGGTTCCCTAGAACTAACATTAAATGCTAAAAATGCTCCTGAATTAAGGGTCAGTCGATCTTATTCTGAGATGCTCAATACTTACGATAGCAGTAAAAAAAAGGATAAAAAACTTCGCGAAACGGTCTCTTTCATTAAACAGAAACTAGACGCCGCGAGGTGGTTTATAGATGCCATCAAGCAACGGCAAGCTACCTTATTGAATACCATGCAAGCTATAATAAATATCCAATATGATTATTTTCAAGAGGGAGATGAAAATAAACTAAAACCTATGATTCTCAAAGATATCGCTGAGCGCATCGGAATGGATATCAGCACGATATCGAGAGTGGCAAGCAGTAAATCTATTCAAACTGATTTCGGGATTTATCCACTCAAACATTTTTTCTCAGAAGGTATTTCAACCCAATCAGGAGAAGATGTAAGCAGTAGAGAGGTTAAAAATAAATTACGTGCTTTGATTGATCAGGAAGATAAAAGCAAACCTTTATCCGATGACAAACTTGAAAAATTATTAAATGCTGAAGGGTATAACATTGCTCGCAGGACCGTTGCCAAATACCGAGAACAATTGGATATCCCCGTTGCACGGTTGAGAAAGGAATTATAATATATAGGCTTCTTCTGGGTTTTAATCATCTCAAGAAAGATTACCCAGTCATAATATAGACCATACATGACTTTAATTCCCTGAAACGATAACTAGATGCAGCAACTTTTAGCGCCTAGATTTGATGGGTTTAAATTAAAATCCCGTCAAATTGATCCCAAAGGTAAATTGACTGGGCGTGGCCTGATCAATTGGGGCATCACGCCATACATCGGACATGTAATATTTTACAAAAGCATTTACTCTCTCGAAACCCACCCGAGCGACAATACCATATCTAACATCAGACAAGCCGAAATTACCCGTATTCGTTTCTTTGCGCTTGGACCCATCCAATTTGTATTTAATTTTTGTTTTAGAACCTATTCTGAGTCCAAATACACCTCCAATACCTATAAACAAACCTTCTCCATCTACTGTTTGATTTGGATAAAACCGAAGTTCTAAGGGTAAATCTAAATAGGTTATGGCTAATCTATTACTTCTCAAGTCTCCTATCCCAATAGTGTCCCATGAAATTATCTTCAGATCATCCACTTGATAGTTTGTTCGATCTGTAAAACCAATTTTTTCAAATGTCAACCCTATCGCTGGATTAAAAATAAAACTATCATTCAATTTACGCTTAGCCATATAATAAATACCAAAAGAGCGGGAAGGGAATAATTTTGTATTAATCAATTGATTGTCATCCATTAACGAATTAAACCCTAAATCCAACATAATATCTCCAGGTATGTCTGGCTGCTGAAGTCTTTTTTCTTCTTGTCCAAAACCAAAAAAACAGCTGAGACATAATATTATAAAACCAAATCCTTTTTTCATTTCAATAGTAAATTTATTTGTTTGAGTAAATCGAGCACTATGTAGGTGCTTCTTAAACTTGCGCAAAGATAAGCGCAATTTTAAATCTGTACGTTTAACGTGAGTTTATTTAACAAATTACCTATTTTCGCAGAAGTTTATTGTTTTTAACTAAGCAATTCAACAAAAAGGACCCGTAGCATAACTGAATAGTGCACTAGATTACGGCTCTAGAGGTTGCAGGTTTGAATCCTGCCGGGTTCACTAAAAAAGTCAGCACAAACATGCTGGCTTTTTTTTAGATACATTTAAAA
>CAJJCN010000013.1 GCA_905182655.1 Flammeovirgaceae bacterium UBA4465 | reverse complement strand
GATAGGAATGGGTAGATTTATAGGTAGTCAAAGGTCAAATGGATTTTCAGCCATGATTAAACAAATGAAATTGTATGCCTTAGCCATCAACATAAAAGATAAAAAATGAGTGAACCTGTGGATAAAAAAGAGAATACAGATGCGCAAAATGCTCTTAAAGAAAAAATAGTTGATGCCATCAAATTGGTATATGATCCTGAAATTCCTGTGGATGTGTACGAATTAGGATTGATCTATGAAATCAATATTTTTCCCGTGAATAATGTCCATGTCCTCATGACATTAACCTCTCCTGCATGTCCAAGTGCCGAAGAAATCCCTGGAGAAATTGAAATGAGAATAAAAGAATTAGAACAAGTTAACGATGTAAATATTGAGGTAACCTTTGAACCTCCTTACGTCGCAGAGATGATGTCCGAGGCGGCACAACTTGAATTAGGATTTTTATAAACCAATATAAACTGAGAATAATATGTATCCAGAACATTTAGTAGCGCCCATGCGCGAAGAACTTACCAGTATCGGCTTCAATGAGCTAAAAACGGCTGAGGCTGTAGATGCGTTTATGAAAGAACATAAAGGCACCTCCTTGGTTATGATCAACTCTGTATGCGGTTGTGCAGCCGGCGCCGCCAGACCCGGTGTAGCCATGTCACTTGACGCAAGTGCCAAGAAACCAGCAGATCTCACCACCGTATTTGCCGGAGCTGATATTGAAGCGGTTGCTAAAATGAGAGAGTATACCCTACCCTATCCACCTTCTTCTCCAGCCATTGCCTTATTTAAAGATGGTGAATTAGTACATATGATCGAGCGACATCATATCGAAGGAAGACCCGCGAAAATGATTGCAGAACATTTAGAGCAGGTCTACGCAGAGTTTTGTTAACCTAAGGCCCATTTATCAAAGAGATCCAGGGCCGTATGGCTTCAAATCTCTTTGATATCATTTGCCCTTATTCCTAACCTCGCCTTTTGTATACCCCCCCTGGGCTACGCATAGCATTCCTTATGGAAAAAAAATCATTTGATCACCTATTCATGGAATTGGCAATAAACCTTGCCAGCAAATCACATTGCATAAAACGACATGTAGGGGCGGTATTGACTAAAGATACCCGGATCATATCTATTGGTTACAATGGTCCTCCTGCCGGTACACATAACTGCGATGAAAAATGGCCAGAACACGGTTGTGAAAGAGATACGAAGGGAGGCTGCTCATTGGCCATACATGCCGAACAAAATGCCTTGCTTTATGCCGTTAAAAACAATAGTTCGGTTGAGGGTGCTACCCTTTATGTTACTTTGTCCCCTTGTCTTGCCTGTGCCCGCATAATTTTGACCATGGGAGTTAAAAAAGTAATTTATTATAAATCCTATGCCGTATACAAGGGCATAGACAAGGACGAAGGCGTTGATTTCCTCCTTCAATTTGGGGTAGAAGTTGAAGCCTATAAAGGCGAGATCAGCCCTGGTCCCGATCCTTTGATTTAGTACCCTTCCATATCACCTCCGTCATACCCGCCTCCACGATTGCCCCCTCTTCTCTTCTTTTGATTGAGGCGATACGTAAAAGACAAAGTTGCTTGACGGCGACGGCGTTGATATTCATATTCGGTATAATAATTCTCAAGATCGGTAATACCCCTATATTTTCTGGTGTTGAAGAGATCGCGAATACTCAAAGAAAAAGTTCCGTTTTTATCTAATACATCCTTTGAAAAGCCCAAGTCTAAGGACATCATTGACAAACGCTTTCCTTGGGTCGTATTTTGAGGTGCACGGTACATCAAATTGACCTGCGCATCAAATAGCTTCTTGAATTTTAAATTATTGCTTAATCTAGTTGAAAAGCTATAGGCCTCAGCACTGAGTATTCTTGGAGCGGCATTCTCAACTAGCAGCGTTCCTTCTGTATTGGAATAGAAAAAATTAGCATTCCCATTTAAATTCCACCATTTTGATATCTCCAAAGAACCATTCATTTCTATGCCCATAGAATTTCTCAAACCCAAATTTTCTGGTTTGGTAATGGTCACATTGTTTAAACCAAGCGTGTCTACAACTGAAGTGATTCGTTGTTCAATGTTGGTACTATGTCGGTGATAGGCCCCAAAGTAAAATGAGGATTTATCAAAATTTTGCAAATATCCCAACTCATAAGAATCGGCATAACTGGGTTTAAGGTTTGGATTACCGACCCAGAAATTTCTAGAGTCAGAAATAGAAAAGAAGGGATTTAAACTCCACAAACGAGGTCTTTGTATTCTGCGACTGTAACTGGCTTGTAATTTATGCTTGTTGGCTAGATTATAGGTAATAAAGGCACTGGGGAAGAAGTTGGCATAATTTTGATTGTTTTTCTGATTTGTATTTAGCAACTCTGTACTCACATCACTTATTTCAAATCTAGTCCCAATTTGATAGGATAACTTTTCAAATTCATTATTAAATATTCCATAAAAAGCATAGATATTTTCGTTATAATTGAAATCATTGGATAAGTTGTCATCATTCACATATAACACGCCATCATCGCTGTTCTGCACGAGGTAATTATTAAATATTTCCCTAAAGGTCAATCTCGAGCCCAATTCAAACGACCCCCCCTCACCCAATGGATGAAAATAATCCGTTTGTAACATCATCCTTTTCTCGCCTTCTGCATTTTTCGAACTCATGTAATCAACCGTTTGGAAATCTGTTTCCCCGATGTCTCTGAAATCTTCCACTACACTAGACCCGCCTTCCTCACTATTGTCTTGACTTTGAAAATCGAGGGTCAATTTATGACCTTTACGTTGAAAGTTTTTCTCTAAATTCAACCCATACTCCAAATTCTGGTCATCTTCTAACTGCTCATCATCCCTCAGCAATTGACTAAAGTTGTCTAACTGGTCGTAGTCATTGTAGGTCATTTTGGTATAATTATCCTCATCCGAGAATCTAAAGAGATAGTAAGCAGTCAATGTGGTTGATTTATTGATGAAAAAATCTGCACCAAACCTCGAACTATAATTCAAACCACCCCTTGACATATCTCTATCGACATTGGTCTGATAGCTTGTATCAGGATAAGTGAATTTTTGATTAGAAAAAGCCGTTCCTGGAGAATTACGATAACTCCCTCCAAAATTGGTGAATAAATTAACCCATTTTCTGCGTAAATTGATACTCACTGAACCTCCATGATTGTCAGGGTAGCCTGTATTGACAGAAAAACTACCATTGAGACCCTTGGCTCGTTCTTTTTTTAAGATAATGTTGATAATACCCGCTTGTCCCTCAGCGTCATAACGTGCCGAAGGATTGGTAATGATTTCTACGCGCTCAATTAAATTTCCTTGAAGTTGTCTCAGGGCATCGGAGCTTGACAGCCCAACCAGACCTGAAGGTTTGCCATCGATGAGTATTTTCACATTGTTACTCCCTCGCAAACCCACATTGCCATCTACATCTACAGCTACTGAAGGTAGATTATCTAAAATGTCTGCGGCACTGCCTCCAAGATTACTTAAATCTTTGCCCACGTTGTAGACTTTCTTATCTAACTGCAATTCCATTTGGGTTCTTTCACTCTGCACGAGGACCTCATCTAACTCTTTGGTGTCTTGGTCCAGTAACAATTGGCCCAAGTTTATTTTATTAGGATCATTTCTAGATATGGTGACCGGAATCGTTTTGGATTTATAGGTTAAAAACTGAATTCTCAACTCATAGACTCCTGGAGTTAGCTCTACATTAAATCCCCCCTTTTGATCGGAAAGCGCTCCTCCAACTAAACTTGAATCCGAAGTTTGGTACACACTCATGGTGGCAAATTCAACAGGCTCTTTTGTATCTCTATCTACAATAAAACCAGCAATGACTTTTTTTACCTTAGATACAGACCGATTTTGAGCCATTAATTGAAACCCGAAAATCATTAATATTAAGGTGCAGAAATAGTTTGTTATTTTATTCATTTTTATAGTTAAGAGACAAGTCTAAGATTGAAATCTGATAAAATTCTAAGGACTGTCATTTGGCAATAAATATTGATGAAAAAAAGATGACGAATAGCGTACTTAAAATTTAAGTGTTAATATGTGTCTGTCCTCTTCTACTTGGTAACTTATATTGTAGTTGTAATTTTCTACTATTTTTTTAACAATAGAGAGTCCCAATCCTAGAGAATTTATGTGTTGATTTAATTTTTCGAAACGGTTAAAAAGGTCCAATGGATTAACATCAGTTGGTAGCCCGGAGTTCCATATAACGAAAGTATTTGAGCTCAGTGTCAAATTAATCTTCCCAGATTCTATATTATGCCTTATAGCATTAGTTATTAAATTGGTTAACATAATTTGAACCAGTACGCGATCGCCGGAAATCTCAATATCCTTAGCTAGGTCCATACTCAAAGTAATTTTTTTCAAAATCAATAGCTCCTCATATTCTTTTAAAAGCGCTCCAAGTATCTCGCTGAGGTTTAATTTTTCAGTATTGTTAAATTCATGATTATCTATTTTGGTTAATAATGACAACGAAGTGGTCATTTTACTCAACCGAGACAAAGTACTCTGTATTTCGATGAGACTATTCATTTGACTTTGGCTCAAATTGTTTTCTTCGAGCATGTTCTCAAGTTTCCCCTGAATGATGGCAATGGGCGTTTGAAATTCATGGGAAGTGTTTTCCGTAAACTCTTTTAACAACTGATAATCAGAAATTATTTTACTGGTCATATCCAACAAAAAGTGATTGATTTTGTTGAATTCTTTGACTTTGCTGATTGTGAATTGAATAGGCTCTTTATCAGTGATCGAAAAGTTTTTAATTTTAGTCAAAAGTATTCGAAAAGGAGCCAGCATGTAATATGAGATAAATAGCGCAATCAGTACGGTTGAAAAAAGTAAAATCAAAAAGGTAATCAGCATACTTTTTGTGACACTCGCTATAATATCCTCAGACTCTACAATTAAATCAAATTGGATGATGTGATAGCGTTGTCCGGCAATCTCCACAACAGATTCCAGCTTAATTTGATTTTCCATTTTACCAAAATGCGCATGCTGCACCAGCGTATCTGAAAATATAGGACCATATAACGGTGTATCCTTGGTTACCGGTTCAAGAATAGTTTTATTCCTTGTAAATCCATCGACAGCAGTTCTCGTTTCTAGATATTTGAGCAATCTTTTATACCGTGATTTCAAAAATCTTCTTTCTTCTGATTGAATCTCCTTTTTTACTACTTGGTAAGAAATGAATCCCCCCCCTACAAAAACTACGGCAGCCACCAATACAAAAGCGAGTGTAAAACGTGTAATTAAATTCATGATTCCATCATTTTATAACCACCACCATAAACCGTAGAAATATAATCCTGACCTCCCGCATCTTTTATTTTTTTTCTAAGATTTTTAATATGCTGATAAACAAAATCAAAAGAATCTGCCATATCCATATAATCCCCCCAAAGATGCTCTGCAATGGCTTGTTTGGTCAATAATCTGTTTTTATTTACCATAAAATATCTTAGTAACTCAAATTCTTTTTTGGTCAGATCTAAAACAATATTATTGACCTCAACTTCTTTGGCTTCAACTTTAATAATTATTTCTTTAAAAATTAAATTGATCGCCCCTTTTTGATGTCTTCGCCTATAGATTGCTTTCATTCTAGAATTAAGCTCAGCCATGTGGAAGGGTTTGGGTAGATAATCATCTGCTCCCATATCCAATCCCTTGAGTCGATCATCTAAGGCATTTTTAGCAGACATGATGAGTACTCCTGTATCTGACCATTTTGATTTAAGCTGCTCTAGCAAAGTCAACCCATCTCCATCTGGAAGGGTTAAATCTAGCAAGACGATGTCATAGGAAAATCCATAGAGTTTCTCTAACGCTTGCTTAAGGTCAGTAACTTGCTCACAAACAAAACCTGAGCGCTCCAAATAAGTAGTAATGATTGTGGTAAGTGCTACGTTATCCTCAACGATGAGTACTTTCATAAGCATAAATATAAACTCTCTTTTTGAAGAGAATTTGAATTATTCAAATATTCAAGCATATCGAGGAGTGACAGATCAGCTAAATCCAAGACACCAATTGTAGAAAGAACCAATCAGGGATTTTGATCCAACCATCAGGATTAACTTACCCTTCGGAAATCTATGGCTCTTTTTGTAAATGTACTTAGTTTGATCCCTAAATATAGATTCATAGTCATGGATTCTATAGCACCTTTGGTTTACACATTGACGACTTATTCGCTTCATTTTTTGAATCTAAAACCTTTTATTTAGTAATCATTAATTTTATAAAAAATCGCTAAATGTTTAAGTCTTCTCTGTGCCTTTTCCTTATTACCCTGAATTTCTCTGCGGCAGCGCAATATGTGTAATTTAAGGGAAAATTACCGATGCCGAAACGGGGGCTCCTATTCCCTTTGTAGCCGTCCTGCTAAAAGGCAGCCTGTTGGGTAATTCTCCTATACCAAAGGATTTCATTGGGCATTGGGTGATTTCAGATATGACAAATTAAATTTCTATCTGTACCAGAAAATAAACCTCAGCCTTTTGGATGTTTCTCGTTATGAATTAGATGCAGGTAAAATCTTTGGTGTGCTTCCCTATGCCCTGCTTAAAAACCATCTGGGCAATGAAATGATTTTTTGTACCTCCGCTACTTTTAATACCATGAGTTTTAATGAATTTAGTTCAAATCAATACCTAAGCATCCATTATCGCCATTTCTTTGAGGGTTTTGTATTGAATAAAATTCCCCTCGTCAACAAACTAAAATGGCGCTTAGTAGCCAATGCCAATCTCCTTTATGGAAATCTAAAAGAACAAAATATCATCGTACATGATCCTGCCGTACATGATGATGATTTTCTGGCTAATCTTAATCCATTCAACCCAAGCATACCTTATATCTAATTAGGTTATGGTATTGAGAATAGTTTATAATTTTTTCGTGTGGGTTTTTTTCACAGAATGAATTACTTAGACCTAGCCGCTGCCAAACCTTTTCACGTGTAGATTTGCACGAAAATCATGCTTTAAATCAAAAAACATTGACCTCTCTGGTCAATTCAATACCAAATTTTTTCTGAATAGATGACTGAATTTGTTCGGACAATTTCAAGATCTCTATACCCTTGCCCTCCCCATAGTTTACCAAAACCAACGGTTGACGCTCATGTACACCAATTTGATCCATACGTTTGCCTTTCCAGCCACACTGCTCAATAAGCCAAGCTGCCGGTATCTTGATGCTACCTGAATCTACAGGATAATGCGGTAAATCCTCATAAATTAAGTTCAAAGCATCGTACAAGGGTTTTTCTATGATGGGGTTTTTAAAGAAACTACCTGCATTTCCAATTTTAATAGGATCAGGGAGTTTCATTTGCCGGATATGAATGACCGACTCACTGATATTACGAATATTTGATTCCAATCCTTTTTCATCTAACCATTGTTGAATGCCTCCATAGGATACATTAAAGCTTGGCTGGGTAGTCAACTTGAAAGTAACTGATGTAATCACAAATTGATCCTTTCCTTTCCCTTTAAAAAAACTGTGTCGATAATCAAATTGACATTGCTCCTTATTGAAAGATCTGATTTTTCCTGACTTGATTTCATAGGCCTCCAATGATTCAAATACATCCTTGAGCTCAACACCATAAGCTCCTATATTCTGAATGGGTGCAGCCCCTACCGTACCTGGAATCAATGATAAATTTTCAACGCCTCCCAAGTCATGATCTAAGCACCAGAGTACAAATTGATGCCACACCTCACCTGCACCGACTTTTACCCGTACTTCATCCCCTTTTTGATCCAATACATCGATCCCTCTGATGTTGATTTTAAGGATCGCCTTTCGCTGATTCTTTGTGAACAATATATTGGAGCCCCCTCCTAATACTAATTTGGGCAAGGCCCTAAATTCAGTGGATTGATAGGCCTCCATTAATTGCTCATCACTTTCAATCTCAAGCAAAAATTGAGCCCTGGCATCAATACCAAAAGTGTTGTAACTTTTTAGTGAGATATTTTTCTTTACAAACATCTTTTACGCGAGATCTTCCTTTACCAAAATTTATATTATTTTCTTTCAAACAAAACTTTACCCCCCACAATGGTCATCTCTACCTGCGTTTTTAATATCTCATTTTCTTCTATGGCCATAATATCTTGATCTAAAATGGTGAAATCTGCTAATTTCCCCACTTCTATCGAACCTTTTATCTCTTCTTCAAAGGCCCCATAGGCCGCATCGATAGTATAGGATTTCAACGCCTGTCTTCTGGACATTTTTTGCCCAGGCTCGTAGCCTCCCTCTGGCGTGCCTTTCAGTGTCTTCCGAGATACAGCAGCATAAAAAGAAGCCAATGGATTGATGGGCTCCACTGGGGCGTCAGATCCGTTGACGATTGGGGTTCCCTGCTGTAATAGTTTTTGCCAAACATAGGCACCCTCATCGATTCTCTCTTGACCCAAACGATCGATCGCCCAGGGTCGATCAGAGGCCATGTGGATGCTTTGCATAGCGGGAATCACTCCAAGTTCCTTGAACCTAATCAAGTCTTGTGAACTAATATGTTGGGCGTGCTCAATCCTGTATCGACTATTGAGCTTTTTTTCAGGATAAATCTCAAAAGCTCGGGCATACATATCTAGAACCTCCCTATTTCCTCTGTCTCCGATGGCATGCGTACAGACTTGAAAGCCGGCCTGGGTAGCTGCTAAAGTCAGTTTATCTAATGCTTCCATATCACGCACATTGTGACCAAATTTACCCGGCGCATCGCTGTACGCCTTCAGTAACCAAGCTCCTCTCGAACCTAGCGCGCCATCAGCATAGAGCTTAACCGATCTAATGGTGAGTCGATGTAAGGAATCCATAAAAATCCCCTTGGCAAAATAATCTGCCAATAGTTCCTGATCGTCTCCGCTCAACATGACATAGAGCCTGATCTTGAGTTCATCTCGACTTAACAGTTTATGATATAACGCTATCGAAGAAGCCCCCGATCCCGCTTCATGAAAACTAGTAACGCCATTGGCTAAAATATGATCTATGGCTTGCTTTAAAGAAGTTTCTAACCATTGCGCACTGGGCTTAGGTATACGTGTGCGTGCATTGGTGTGTGCTGTTTCATTGAAAATCCCAGTCGGCTGTCCGTCAAACCCTTTAAAAATCTCTCCCCCATCTGGGTCAGCGGTCTGGCCATCAATCCCCAAAATCTCCATTGCTTTTGCATTCGCTAATCCAAGATGACCGCTGGCATGTGTCAAATAGACCGGGTGATTAGGTACTAAATCGTTCAGTAAATCATTTGAAGGGAAGCCTTTTAAGGTACGTTCGGATTCATTGTTCCATTTGTCCTGATGCCATCCCCGACCAATGATCCAATCACCTTCGGGTAGGGTCTTGGCCTTTGCAGCTACCAGGTTCGCTATTTCTGTGTAACTCGTCGTACCCATTAAGTCTAAATTCATCAAATTAGCCCCTACCCCCATAATATGCGCGTGACCTTCAATAAATCCAGGAAACATCGTTTTCCCTTTGAGGTCGATCCACTGAGTCTCTTCACCTGAGAATTTAATGACCTCCTTGTAGCTACCCACTTTCCATATATTGCCTCCTTTGACTGCTACGGCCTCCACTTGGGCATCGTTTACATCCACAGAGTAAATGGGTCCATTGTATATCACAAGGTCAGCCTTTTCTGTCTCTTTACAACTCAATGAAAAAACCAGTATACTAAGGGAAATCAAATAAATGTTTTTCATGCTGTGCTTATTCTTCATTCAAATTTAAGGCGTTTTATACAATCTATTAAGTTTTTTAATACCTTATCATTATTTCTCCTAATAAGTTGAAACCAGAATACATTGTTTTTTAATTTAATCACTATATTTGCGCTCCATTCAGAAGAATGGGTGTGGATCGATTGAACCACACATTTTCAACAAAAATTACATGTATCTCCCTTATCATGTAAGTGTATTTAGAAAGGGTGATTATTATGCCAAAGAAAGAAGAGAAAGATCAAAAAGAGGTTGCCAAGACAGAAGAAAAAGTGGACACGACCAAGAAAGTGAAAACTACGAAGGTAAAAGAAGAGAAAGTCGAAGCGAAAGCAGCCCCTAAACCTAAAAAAGAAGCGAAGGAAAAGAAACCTGAAGCTTTAAAAGAAGAAAAGAAAAAAGCATCTGCAAAAGCAAAAAAAGCCACTCCCAAAAAAGAGGTAGATGTTGAAAAGAAAGTTGAGACACCTAAGCCTGTAGCAAAAGCACCCAAAGAGGAGCCTAAAGAAACGCCCAAAACTGAAGAAAGAGAAGCGCCCAAAGAGGAGCCTGCAGAAAAAGCGCCCAAAACTGAAGAAAAAGATGCGCCAATTGCCGAAGAAGTCGCGGAACTAGCTCCAGAAGTGAAGCCAGAAAAAAAAGAAGCCAAAATCAAAAAACCTGCACCCGTTCAACAAACATGGGAGGAATTTGAAGAGGAAAACAAATCT
>CAJJCN010000012.1 GCA_905182655.1 Flammeovirgaceae bacterium UBA4465 | reverse complement strand
GTTTGTTTATGGCGGAAGTATGGCGGAGTATGCTGAGCTTTTGCCCGCATTAAAGGCAGGTCCCTATACTACACCTCCAGCAGATTGGAAATTGGAAAAGGGCGCCCTAGTAGTTGTACCTGGAACGGGGCATTTGGTGACCAAAGAACTTTTCGGAGATGTTCAATTGCATATTGAATGGTTGGCGCCAAAGGATACAGCCAGAAAAGGACAGGATTACAGCAATAGTGGTCTTTTTTTTATGGGACTTTATGAGCTTCAAATATTGAACTCCTTTGATAATGAAACTTATAGCAATGGTCAAGCAGGGGCCATTTATAAGCAACATATTCCCTTGGTAAATGCCACACTACCGCCAGGTTACTGGCAGCGGTATGATATCATTTTTAGTGCACCAAAGTTTTCTGATCATGGGGATGTCCTCAATCCAGCAAGAATGACCGTCTTTCATAATGGTGTGCTGATTCAAAATAATGTTTCGTTATTGGGCCCCACCTGTTACATCGGTCAAGCTTACTATATTAAACACCCTCAACAATTACCTATTTTATTGCAAGATCATGGAAACCCAGTGAGATTCCGAAATATCTGGGCGCGGAAATTATAGCTTATACTACGTACTTTCATCCATATAATTTTCCATAAGGACATCCGACGCCTATATTTTAAATGATCTTCTTTATTTAGGTTGAGATGTCTTACCGTTTATATAAGTTAAAAAGGTATTTCAATGGGCACTCATTAAATTAGACTTTACATAGTTGCGTTAACTTCTCGCATTTTTAAATAATCACATGCAAAAAAACATATTTTCAATATTTGGACTTTTGGTATTTTTCCTGTCCAATGCACAACCTGATGTTGTGGATAAACAACGTTTTTCATTTGAATCAGAGCTAGAAATCAATGAGAGAATACCCAGTCCGAAATCATTTTTAAACTATGATTTGGGTGCTTCTTTCACGCTATATGCCAACGTAGCTGCTTACTTCAAAGCTCTTTCAGCCTCTTCGGGACGCGTTTTATACCATGAGTATGGAGAGACTTACGAGGGTCGACCTTTGATTAATTTAGTTATCTCTTCCGAAGAAAATATAAAAAACATTGATGAAATCAAATCAAATCACATGCAATTTCTACAAGGAGCTGAAGCGGACAAAGTACTTCTGAAAGGTCAACCTACTTTCACTTCTTTTAGTTACAACATTCATGGCAATGAAGCTTCATCGACGGAAGCTGCAATGCAGGTAGCTTACCGCATGGCCGCAGCCCAAGATGATGAAACGAAGGAAGTACTCAAAAACTCAGTAATCATCATGTATATCTGTATCAATCCTGATGGTCGAGATCGATATGTTTATTGGTATAAATCTATGAAAAGATTAAAAAGGCCAAGTAACGAACCGCAGGATATCGAGCACATGGAAGATTGGCCTGGCGGGAGAACTAATCATTATTGGTTTGATATTAATAGAGATTGGGTCTGGCAAGTACATCCAGAAGCAAGGGGTCTATCCAAGGAATATCAAAAATGGCTACCGCAAGTACATGTTGATTATCATGAGCAAGGCTATAATAACAATTACTTCACCTCACCTGGTACGACGCCGAGAAATCAATTGCTTCCGAATGCTTATGAAGGATGGTCCAAAGTTTTTGGAGATGCAAATATCACACAATTTGATAAGCATCAGATTAATTATTTTACACGAGATCGTTTTGATTTCTTTTATCCAGGGTATGGTTCAAGTTACCCGAGTGTTATGGGGGCTATCGGGATGTTAACCGAACAGGGTGGAGGATCTGCAGGAGGCCGAATTGTGAAAACTGAAGATGGGATAAACCTCACCCTTAGACAAAGGATATTTGATCACTACACTACCTCTGTTGCAACCATCAAAACCGCAGTTTTGCACCGTGAAAAATTACTTAATTACAGCAAGATGGCCTTAAATCCTTCCAACAGTAAATCTAAGATTAAAGCTTATTTTTTTAGTGATCAAGAAGTTTACAGTAATGATTTGGTCAATATATTGATCCGAAATGGGATCAAAGTAGAACAGGCCCTTGATGATTTTCAGATCACAGCTGCCCAAGACTATCGTTCAGGTCGCATCCTAAAAAAGGCATTTAATCAAGGGACGTATATCATAACCACTCAACAGCCTAAACATTTGTTAATCAATACGATTATGGCCCGTAATTTAGCGATTGAAGATTCTGTGATGTACGATATGTCCACTTGGTCAGCCCCTTTGGCGTATAATTTGGATGCATATTCCACAAAGGGGGGATATACGGTCAAGACCAAGCAGGTGAGTCAAGAAGTTGAGTTCAATGGATCGGTGATCAATAACGAGGCTCAATATGCCTATGTGATTGACTGGAGTCAGCGGAATGCACCCCAAGCATTGGCTCAATTATGGGCTAAAAAATACAATGTACGTTCTGCATTTGAACCTTTTTATACAGGTGACCAATTATTTCCTGCGGGTACCCTCATTGTGCTGCGTGGTAGAAACTTGGAGCGCAAAGACGAGATGGATCAGGAAATCAAAGCAATAGCTCAAAACGCGGGCGTAGAAATTATGGGATTCAACAGCGGTCGTGTGATGGGAGGTATGGATTTAGCCAATGGTAGAAATGTGCCTATCAAGCAACCTAAGGTGGCCTTATTGGTAGAACCCCCCTTCAGCTCTTATACTGCTGGGCAGATTTATTTTTTATTTGATTGGCAAACGGGTCTCCCTATTGATCGTATCAAAGCGACGGCCTTACAGCAAAGCAGCACCCCGAAATTTGGAGGATCAAGAAGTGTTGATTTAAAAGATTATGAAGTACTTATATTGCCTAATGGTGGAAGAGGGTTGTCTGAGCTGTTTAAAGAAGAGGCATTGAATGAGATCAAAGATTGGGTAAATGAAGGCGGGACACTCATCGCCACTGAGGGAGCGGCATCATTTTTCACCAAGGAGTCTTCCCACTTTACGGAGATTTCACTGAAAAAATACCCAAAAGATTCGAGTCTAATGGCCCGTTCGCTGCCCTATGATCAGCGAACTTCTTATAAAGGTAAAAAAAGAATACCAGGGACGGCTTTGAATGCTAAAATAGACATTACCCACCCACTTGCTTTTGGACTTAAGGCCGAGCTCTATACTTTGAAATTTGGTACCGATGCATTGGTGCCAAATGTCGCATTGGAAACCGTGGGTAGTTATAGCACATTGGATCAACTGAATGTGGCCGGTTATGCTTCCCCGGAAAACCTTGGCCATTTGGCTGAGAATACTTTTGCTGGAGTGGTAAGTATGGGAAAAGGAAAAGTGGTGTATTTGATTGATAATACGCAATACCGTATGTTTTGGATGGGTCCTTCCAGAATGATGCAAAATGCAGTCATGCAAATACCCGGATATTAAAACCATTTTAAAAATAATATTGCAATGAAAAACCTTCGATTAATTTTTTTAATGTGTCTTGTGCTGCCATTTGTGGTTTTTGCACAAAAAAAGAAGAAAGGAACTAAAATTATTGAAAGTCCTATTGAGGCCGAATTGTTCTCGGGTTTAAAATGGAGAAATATAGGTCCTTTTCGAGGAGGAAGAAGTGTTACTTCTTCTGGTGTAGTTGGAGACCCCATGACTTATTACATGGGCAATACCGGAGGAGGCGTCTGGAAGACCTCAGATGCAGGGCAGACATGGAAGAACATATCAGATGGTTTTTTTGAATTGGGTTCCGTCGGTGCGATAGGTGTATCAGAGTCAGATCCCAATGTGATTTATGTAGGCATGGGTGAGCACGCGGTCAGAGGGGTCATGACTTCTCACGGTAACGGAGTATATAAGTCTACCGATGCGGGAAAAACTTGGGATCATATGGGATTAGTGGGTACAATGACAATTTCAGATGTCATCATTCACCCTACCAATCCAGACATCGTATTCATTGCCGCACAAGGCGCTCAGCACGGACCCACACAAGAAAGAGGCATCTATAAATCCATAGACGGTGGGCAAAGTTGGATGAAAAAACTTTTTGTTGCAGATAATGTAGGTGCTTCATCTCTGAGTATGGATATGAATAATCCGCGCATACTTTATGCCAGTATGTGGCAGCACATTAGGTATCCTTGGACGATGGAATCAGGAGGTGCCGGATCCGGTTTGTATAAGTCGACAGATATGGGGGAGACCTGGAACCCCATGAGTGAGGGACTCCCAGAAGAATTTGGTAAATCAGGGATCTCTGTTTCAAGAGCTGATGGCGATTTGGTATTTGCGGTAATTGAAGCCGAGGGAACTAAAGGAGGTGTTTATAGATCTGAGAATGCAGGCAAAAGCTGGAAGCAAACCAGTACAGATCGGGTAACCATAGCCAGGTCGTGGTATTACATGGAAATATTCACAGATCCTTCCAATGAGAATGTCGTGTACGTCTTGAATGCGCCAGTCCTCAAATCGATTGATAAAGGGAAGACCTTTCAGCCGATATCCGTTCCTCACGGAGACAATCATCATCTATGGATCAACCCTTTGAACCCTCAAAACATGATTAATTCCAATGATGGGGGTGCCAATATTACCTTCAACGGAGGTGAGAGTTGGACGCGACAAGACCAACAACCCACCGCTCAGTTTTACCGGGTCATTACTGATAATAAGGTTCCGTATCATGTGTACGGTGGGCAGCAAGATAATTCTGCCATTGGGATTGCAAGTAGAACGAATGGTCGGGGAATCACATGGAAGGATTGGTATTCTGTTGCTGGATGCGAAAGTGCTTATTTAGCTTTTGATCCGAATGATCCCGAAACTGTTTTTGGAGGCTGTTATCAAGGGATCATCGATCGGTGGTCAAGATCAACGGCAGTATCAAAATCAATAAAAGAATATCCGGAATTGAGCTTGGGAAACATACCTAAAGATTTTAAATATAGATTTAATTGGAATGCACCTATTATAAGTTCACCTCATGATCGCTCGGTAATTTATCATGCAGGAAATGTGGTATTTAAGACCCTTGATGGAGGAATTAATTGGGAGGCGATCAGTCCTGATTTAACGAGAAATGATAAAGCACATCAAGGCCCCGGTGGAGGACCTTATACCAATGAAGCTGCGGGCGGGGAAAATTATAATACCCTTATGTATTTGACAGAATCACCACATGAAGAAGGAGTTTTATGGGCAGGATCTGATGATGGATTGGTTCACCTTACACGTGATGGTGGCATCAATTGGTCTAACGTTACCCCCAAAGAATTGCCGGAAGCCATCGTAAATTCTATTGAGGTTTCTCCCCATGATCCCGCGACAGCTTATATAACGGTTATGGCTTATAAATTCAACAACTTAAAACCGATGGTTTATAAAACTTCAGATTTTGGTGTGAGCTGGGTGAAACGGGTTTCTGGCATTGATGATCAAACGGTTGTAAGAGTCGTAAGGGAAGATAAGAAAGTAGAGGGATTACTTTATGCGGGAACAGAGGCAGGTTTATATATCTCATTCAATGGAGGCGAATTTTGGCAAAAAATACAGCTCAATTTACCCATTGTACCCATCAATGATTTGACCATCCAAGACAATGACTTGGTTGCAGCGACTGCGGGTCGGTCTTTTTGGATTTTAGATGATTTAGGAGCTTTTCAGGGCTCAAAAGGAAAGTTTGAAAAGGATTTGATGCTATTTCAACCTAAAAAAACGTATCGAATATTCGGTGGATCAACGGATGAACCGAGACCCGGTTTGGGTCAAAACCCAAAATCAGGTGTTCTGATTGATTATTATCTATCAGAAAAAAAGGACAGTGCTTCTTTGCATTTAAAGGTGATCAATAGCTCAGGGAAAGTAATAAGAAGCCTTTCGAATGGGCCAGAGGAATTCGTAAGTTGGCCCGGAGGACCCCAAAAACCAGTATTGATGCCTACCAAGAGAGGCGTAAATAGAGTCGTATGGGATTTCACAAGGGCACCGCTCCCATCCATTGATAAAGTCTTTGTTTATGGAAATTATTCTGGCGGTCATGTAGCTCCGGGAACCTATACCTTGAGATTGATATTAGATCAAGATTCGGTAGAGACCACTGTTGAAATATTGGCAGATCCGCGGGTTCAAGCCACCCTCAATGATTATGTTTCACAACAAGAGATGATGATTTCTATTGAGCAGGCCATCAAAGAGATTCACGAGGCAGTCAATGACATGCGTTCAGCGAAATCACAAATCGAGCATTATCAGTCGATACTTGAGGACGCCGCCGTCGCCCCAGAAATTATTGAATTGGGGGGAGACATTATCGCTCAGATTGAGGCATGGGAAGGCGCATTGATCCAACCCGATCAGAAGACTTTCCAAGATGTTATAAATTTTCACAACCAGTTAAATGCGCAATGGATGAATTTGAAGGATTATGTTGATAGTGCGGATCCGATATTGACAGCAGGTGCCAAAGAGCGATTCAATGATCTCAAAGGGCAATGGATTTTATTTCAGCAAACAAAAGATCAAATCATCAATGAGGAGATGGAGCAATTCAATCAATTGTACAAAGGGCTTAACTTACCGATGATTATGATTCCGAATCGATAAACATGCCTTTAATAATAATTATTAATTGGTAAGAAGACCCTATTTTCATGCTTAAAATAACCTATGAAAGAGATTCAAGATTTAATTAAATCGGGCGCAACCATTGTAGATGTACGTTCTAGGGAAGAGTTTGAACAAGGTCATGTGACCTCTTCCGTAAATATTCCGCTCAATGAAGTAGTAGCTAGAATTGATGAGTTTAAAAGTATTGAACAACCCTTTTTAGTATGCTGCTTGAGCGGGGGACGTAGTGAGCAAGCTACCGAATATCTTCAATCGATGGATATAAAATGTTTGAATGCGGGGGGCTGGCAACAAGTCAAAAGCTTGCTTAGTGATTAGTCGGAGTTACGCTTAGGATACCGATGAAACCCTCATGAATAACGAGGCGGTGTAAGGCCAAGTGACAAAAGTTATAGTAATTCTACTCGATTCCGTTGTTGACGAATTTGGCGAGTAGCTGATAGATGTTTCATGAGTCTTGAAATTACCACGCGAGAGGTATTCAACTCAATGGCTATTTGTTGATGACTCTTGGTGATGGTAGAAGAACCAGATGCATGCTTTAAATCTAGTAAATATTTGTACAACCGATCACCCATCTTCATAAATGAGATGCTATCAAATGTGGATAAGAGATCATCAATTTTATCATTCGTACTTTGGAAAATAAATTTCCTGAAATTGGGGTATTTGACAATCCAGGCATCCACCTTATTACCAGGCACCATCCAAATTTCTGTAGATTTTTCAACAATAGCGCTGATACCTGATGAACTCTGGTTGATGATTGAATTGACTGCGAAGCTACAAGTTTCTCCACTTCCTGTATAAAAAAGAGTAATTTCATGGCCTTCATCGTCACTCCGATACGCTCTGAGTCTTCCAGAGAGAATGAAGGGCAAATAAGCTACTTTCATACCCGAACTCAGCAGATGGGCTCCTTTTTCAGCTTTTTTTAATCGCCCACAGGTAAGAATCTCTTCAATTAAGTGCTCTTCGAAATCTTTTTCTTTGAGGAGGCTTTTTAATCTGATTTGATGTGTTGGAAGCACGGTTAATGTGGGGTGTTAATTAAAATGTTAAACTTTATGTCCAATAAATGTATGAATAAATAGACAAAAAAAAATATGCCGAATGAATTATTTTTATGGATTAGTGGTAATAATCATTAAATAAAATATAAAAAGAATCTAATAACAATCAATAACAGGCTCTAAATCAATCATTTTATAAGGAATATGTGAAAAACTCATAGTGACTGTTCTTATGCCATGATAATTTTAACACCGTCTTTTCAAGATGAATAATGGCCAAGAATGAATTTTTTGTTTAAGTTAAGCTTTATATTTCTTCCGTACACCATAGAGGCCGAATTGATTAGGAGGATAGATAAAACATCACCGTTTAGCAGTTTCATGAATAGGTTAAAGATCAGTGGGCGATTTCGAGAAGATTTTCTTTAGCTTTATGAGGAGTATTTCATCCCCTTTTTTCATGGTAAAATTCCTAGATTTCACTTAGATGCCGTATTTTAACAGAGCATCAACGAGCTTTAAAATATTTTATTTTTTAAAAAAAAAATCCATCGACTGCTTTTTTTTGAATTGAACCATAATTTTCATTGACGGGTTCAAAGAAAGATATACTCTTGACCGATGATGTAAAAATGGGTACGCCTGTCTTTAATTTTTGAATTGACATGTATCTTAGTCTTATCTAGATTAAAAAAAAATCAATATCATGAGAACAGCTATCTATTTAACCCTCTTTATTTTTATTTCCTGCTATGAGACACTAGCTCAGCGATCAAACAAAAGCTCAGTGGAAAAACCATCTAAAAGCGTTTTTGAAGAAACTTCGTTGGTGGGGTTGAAATTTAGATCGATTGGACCTGCGCAGACCTCAGGTCGCGTATCTGATTTCGCAGTCAATCCAAATAATTTTAAAGAGTATTATGTGGCCGTAGCCTCAGGGGGCGTTTGGAAAACGGTGAATGCAGGGACCACTTATATTCCTGTTTTTGATGAGGCGGGCAGTTATTCGATTGGTTGCATCACCATGGATCCCAATAATTCTAATGTGATTTGGGTTGGAACAGGTGAGAACAATAATCAAAGAAGTGTGCCCTATGGTGATGGCGTATATAAATCCATAGATGGGGGTGAGACGTGGAAAAACATGGGACTCAAAAGCTCTGAACATATTGGAAAGATTTTGATAGATCCAAATAACTCTAACATTATTTATGTAGCGGCCATTGGTCCTTTATGGAGTTCAGGAGGGGATCGAGGGGTGTATAAATCGGTCAATGGGGGTAAAACATGGCGTTTAATGCTGGGTATTGATGCGGATACGGGGATCAATGATTTGATCATGGACCCCCGTGATAGTAAAGTTATTTATGCGGCAGCTTATCAACGTAGGCGACATGTATTCACTTATTTGGGTGGAGGTCCGGGTTCGGGATTACATAAGTCAGTGGATGGTGGGGCTACGTGGGTAGACATCAACAAAGGTTTACCTGAAGTAGACATGGGAAGAATTGGGATGGCCATGGCACCTTCTGATCCAGAAGTAATTTATGCCATTGTTGAAGCTTCAGAAGGTAAAGGTGGTTTTTTCATAAGTACCAATCGCGGAGCCAGTTGGAAAAAACAAGGGAATTATAGTACCAGTGGTAATTATTATCAAGAGATCGTGGTAGACCCACAAGATGCACAAACGGTTTATGCCATGAATACGTGGATACAAGTTTCGCACGATGGAGGTAAAACCTTTAAGGTATTGGGGGAAACCAGCAAACATGTAGACAACCATTGTATGTGGATTGACCCTACCGATCCTGGGCATTTTTTAGTTGGATGTGATGGTGGTATTTATGAATCTTGGGATAGGGCGGAAACGTGGCATTATAAACCAAACTTACCGGTCACCCAGTTTTATAAAGTAGCGTTGGACAATGCTTATCCTTTCTATCATGTATACGGAGGGACTCAAGATAATGCCAGTTTGGGTGGCCCGTCGAGGTCATTAAGTGATAATGGGATTTCCAATGAAGAATGGATTAATACCCATGGGGGCGATGGATTTGAAACCCAAGTAGATCAGCAAAATGCCAATATCATCTATGCTCAATCGCAACACGGTGTTTTAGTTAGATATGATCGCCTGAATGGCGAAGAGTTGGGAATCCAACCGCAACCTCGAAAAGATGAAAATGCCTATCGATGGAATTGGGATGCGCCCTTGGTCATTAGCAACCATGACAATAAGCGCTTGTATTTTGCGGCCAATAAAGTTTTTCGTACTGACGACCGGGGGAACAGCTGGAAGGTGATTAGTGAAGACTTGACTGCTAACATTGATAGAAATAAGCTTGAAATCATGGGGAGAGTGTGGGGCATTGATGCCATCGCAAAGAATCAGTCAACTTCTCAATACGGAACCATCGTAGCTATGGATGAATCGCCACTCAATGAAGACCTACTTTTTGTGGGTACCGATGATGGCTTAGTTCAGATCACCGAAAACATGGGTGCTTCATGGACCAAAATATCTACGATTCCAGGTGTGCCTAAGCAAACTTATGTAAATATGTTATTGGCCTCTCCACATGATGAAAATGTGGTATTTGCCTGTTTCAACAATCATAAAAAGGGAGATTTTTTGCCTTATGTATATAAAAGCATGGACAAAGGAAAGACGTGGACATCCATCACAGCAAACCTACCTACAAGAGGGTCGACCTACGCCATAGCGCAAGATCATATAGATCCCAATTTGCTCTTTGTGGGGACCGAATTTGGTTTGTTTGTCAGCAATAACGGAGGGGTTTCTTGGATTCAAATGAAATCAGGACTACCGACCATTGCCGTTCGTGATATTGCGATTCAAAAACGTGAAAACGACTTAGTTTTAGGCACCTTTGGTCGGGGTTTTTATGTACTAGATGATTATTCTGCCCTACGAAACAGCAATGAAGAAACATTAAGCGCGCCCGGGGTTTTATTTTCTGTGAGAGACCCTTTGCTTTATGAGCCCAGTTATCCCATGGGTTTGCCCGGACAATCATTTCAAGGGGACAGTTATTACCGAGGGGAAAACCTACCTTCTGTGGCGATGTTTACTTACTATCTGAAAGACGAGATTCAATCGATACAAGAGCAGCGACGTGAACGAGAAAAGAAACAACAAAAAGAAGGTCTGAATGCAGTTTACCCGAGTTATGAAGCACTGAAATCCGAACGCACCGAAAAGGCACCTCAAATTGTTTTTACGGTGACCAATGCCCTAGGAAATGTAGTTAGAAAAATAATAACGGCACCTAAGAAAGGCATCCATCGGATGTACTGGGACATGCGTTATGCGGATACAGATCCCATTAATTTGAAGACCAGTGCTTTTTATAACCCTTGGTCAGACAGTGATAAAGGTATTTTAGTGGCTCCCGGAGCTTATCAGGTAAGTATGTCAAAAATAGTCAGAGGTGAAGTGATCGCTATGGGAGATCCGATAGATTTTACGATCAAAGCGCTAGATAATAGATCTCTCCCCGTTACAGATCGAATGATCTTGGATGGATTCAATCGTAAGTTGCTCAAGTTATCAGGTGCTGTAAGCGCTGCCAGTCAAACGTTGCAGGAAGTAAAAAATCAATTAAAGTATATTGACGCTGCTTTGCTAAAGGCAGAGATTCCAGCAGATCATATTTCCTATCAGTTAGCCGATCAAACCGCCCAAAAAGTAGCTGAGTTAAATACGGTATTGGGGCGAGACGCCGTAGCGAGAACCTTAGATTTAGATCAACCTCCTAGCCTAGGAAGTAGGATAGGTAGGTTGGTTTATATGATGTTTTCATCCACTTCAGAACCGACACAAACGAGTCGTGATGGATATGCCATTGTGCTGGCTTCATTTAAACCATTATTGGCTGAAATAGAAATGCTTGTTAATAATGACTTAAAGGCATTACATGAGCAATTGGCGTTGGTAGGGGCACCCTATACCCCTTATGCTTTACCAAAAGTGCCTATATTTAACAATTAGAATAAAAAAGAATAGCGAAATGAAGATAAACATGATATGGGTCATTTTTTTGATGCCCATGTTGCTGAGCGCACAATCAGGAAAGGTATTTGATCAGTTGACACTGCCGAGTGAAATCCTTAAAATGGAGCGAAAGTATGCTGTATATCTACCGCCGGACTATGAGACTTCTCAGCGAGATTATCCCGTCTTGTACCTCCTCCACGGTATGTCAGATAATCAGACGGGATGGGTCCAATTTGGTGAGGTATTACAGATTACAGATGCCGCCATTCGTGCAGGAACTGCTACGCCTATGATTATTGTCATGCCAGACGCAGACACGGAAGTGATTGGCTATGTAGATCGGCCCAATGGAGAGTGGAGTTATGAGCAATTTTTTTTCGAAGAATTTATGCCCTACGTGGAAGCCACTTATCGCATCAAAAAACACAAGCGTTATCGTGCCATTGCAGGCTTGTCGATGGGTGGTGGAGGTAGTTTTTATTATGCACTGCATCGCCCTGATTTGTTTCAATCTGCCTGTCCGCTCAGTGCTTATTGCGGTCCTTTGACGGTTGAAGAAGCACATAAGCATTATGAGTGGAATGGCC
>CAJJCN010000011.1 GCA_905182655.1 Flammeovirgaceae bacterium UBA4465 | reverse complement strand
GTCCATCCACAATGGTTATTTGTTCTTTGAGTACGCTGCTCATGCCCATGATGATGCCTCCTTCCATTTGGGCCTTGACGTTGTCGGGTTGAATGATCACACCCGCATCTAAGGCAATCCAGAAATGATGGACTTTGATGGTGCCGGTAGTTCGATCAAGGGAGATTTCGCAAATTCCGGTACCGATAGAACCATGGTCGACGAAGGCCACACCTTTAGCGCGTCCTTCGATTGAAGGTACATTCCAACGGGACATGGCTACGGCTTTTTCTAAGGTGGCCAATGCCTTTGGGGATTGGCCCATTAGTGTTCTTCGAAGGTTGATGGGATCCATGCGCTGGTCAAAAGCGATGGTATCGAGCAGGGATTCGATGGCAAACTTGTTTGGTCCATGACCTACTGAGCGCCAATGCTTCAATCTAATGCCATGGCTGGTTTCTCGCCATTCGGCGAACTGATGGGGAATGTCATAATAGTCATTTTTAACGCCACCTGCCACGAGATTTCCCCCATCTCCGATTACGGTATGCGACAAACCAGTGAGTTGCCCGTGGGCATCAATGGTTGCTTTGAGGCGTTGAAGCGACAAGGGTCGATAAGCACCATAGGCCACATCATCTTCTCTAGTCCAAACGAGTTTCAGGGGCAAGGGAGCGATTTCTTTGGCCAATACTGCACATTCGACTACAAAGTCCGTCATACTTCTTCGGCCAAATCCGCCACCGAGATATTGCAAATGAACGTTGACGTTTTCGGGAGGAACGCCAAGCACACCGGGAACACCTAGTTTGGTATCTCCTCCCTGTTGACTACCAACCCACACTTCTGCCGTTTGTAAATCTTCAGAGACTTGGATCACAGCATTTAAGGGTTCGATCTGGGCATGGTACACATAGTCGTTTTTAAAATCGGCCGTATAAGTTTTATGTGCACTGCGGAGTGCTTCGCCCATGTTCCCAATTTCGGTAACGACTCTGCCCTTTTGATTCTTGGCTGCGATCGCTTCATATTGGGAGTAGATCTCCTGTGAGTGATAGCCACTGGACGTAGCGGTACTCCAATCGATTTTCAATAGTTTTTTGGCATCTAACACGCCCTTTAAGGTGGAGGCAATCAACCCGATGGCGTAATCAAATTGGACGATTCTCAAGACCCCTGCATGCGCTAAAATTTCAGCTTCATTGAGTAGGGTGGGTCTCGCACCATGTAGTTTGCCTCTTTCCAACGCGCCATAAACCATATTGGGCAATCGTACATCTATGGCAAATTGAGCGGTGCCATTGACTTTTGCGGGAATTTCTGTACGGGGAATATTTTTACCGATTAATTGGAAGTCTTTTGGGTTTTTTAATTGATCTTCGGTAAAATCAGGTAATGCGGGCGGCATGGTCAGCAAGGGAACCAATTCCCCAAAACTTATTTTCTGGCCCGACTTTTCATGGATGACAAAACTTTGAGCAGCACTTAATTCTTCAATAGGAACCTTCCAATGGTTAGCCGCTGTATTCAATAAGACATAGCGCGCCTGTGCCCCGGCTTTTCTCATCACTTGGTAATAACTATGGGTGGTCCTACTTCCTACCGTAAACATGAGCTTGGTTCCGGGCGCCCATCCTTCTCCCCCATAGATATTGGCTTCTTGGGGGGAAAATTCGACCTGAACTTTTGACCAATCCGCATCCATTTCCTCAGCAAAAATTATAGGCAACGAAGTCATTGAACCTTGTCCCATTTCGGCGGCAGGATTGTAAATAATCATCTGACCATCTTCCCAGAGTTGCACCCAAGCGGTGACAGGGACTTTTTTCAACTGCTCGCGGATTTTTTTATCGTCTTGGCAAGATACCAAAACAGGAAGTACGCCCGACGCGCCTATAAAAAGTGTCACACCTCCCGAGGTTTTCAGAAAAGCCCTTCGGTTAATTTTATTTACCATCGTGAGATCTTTAGCCATTGCGCGTATTGTTAAGAGGTGGAGTTTTTTGTTTTTGAAGCCATTTCGATGGCGTTAAGAATGCGCAGATACGTACCGCACCTACAGAGATTCCCATTCATATGCGCTTTGATTTCCTTGCGTGTAGGATGTTCGTTTTGCTCGAGTAAGGCGACTGCTTGCATGATTTGACCTGAATGACAATACCCACATTGTGGGGCTTGAGCCTCAATCCAAGCCTTTTGGACAGGGTGATCCCCATGTTCCGATAAGCCTTCAATAGTAGTAATTTCCTGACCTTCTGCAAACTGTTCGATGGGTAACAGGCACGCCTTGATCGGTTGCTTATCCACATGGACCGTGCAGGCACCGCATTGACCTATGCCGCAGCCATATTTGGTGCCCGTCAGTCCTACATCTTCGCGAAGAACCCAAAGTAAGGAGGTTCCTGCGGCTACTTCGACATCATGAGACTTTTTATTGATGTTCAGTGTATACTTAGGCATAGCAAAATATTTTTAATCAATTTATGAAATATATATGGCTAATGGTTCATGTTTGAGTCAAATTTTTTTCATTATTGTAGGATCTGGTATGATCAAGGTATGACTCCTATGAGCATTTGGAAATGCAAGAAGCACAAGAAATTTAAACAATACTTGAAGGTATATAAAAAGGTAAGCGTATTCATTTTTATCTATTATTTTGGGCGCCATTACTTGCCCGGATAGTCACAAAAATCATAGGGGCAAACACATATAAGGCCAATATATGAGACAGTGAAAAATCTTCGTAAAAAACCAGAAGGGCTGAATTGAATGCTAAAGATGCAAAAAGAAGGGTTAGGAAAGGTTATTTAATTCATTCTGGTAAAGGTCTTCAAGCCTATCCTTCAAGCTGTCTACATCTAGGCCCTCTGGAGAAAAGGGGTCTAAAATGCTATATTTCAATTGATTTCCTAGTTTGAGGGGGAAATTACCATTTTCAAAAATTTGATAGTTATTGTGTACCACAAAGGGGACGATAACGGCATCAGGCATGGCATCAATCAACGCTTTGAGGCCGCCCATTTTGAATGGACTAAAGGAAGCACTATTGCTGCGTGTACCTTCAGGAAAAATAACAATCGCATGGTTCTTTTTATTAATATGATGGCCATATCGGGTTATCTGATCAATGGCGGTATTTCCAGAGTTCCTATTTATGAGTAAGGAGCCTCCCTTTCGAAGATTAAAGGAAATGCTCGGGATGCCACGACCTAGTTCTTTTTTCGAAATGAATTTGGCATGCTGATGTCTGAAATACCAAATAAGGGGGGGTACATCCAACATGTTTTGATGATTGGACACTACGATGATGGGTTGATCCGTTGGAATTTTTTCAATGCCGATGGTCTGATGGCTACTCAATAGCAGTCCTTGAATAAGCATCAATAATCTATTCAGACAGACAACACTCCATCTATGTGCCTCATACCCCATGAGATAATAACAAAAATATTGAATGAGGTGAAAGGAAACTAAGAGTACAAAGAAAAAACTGTAATACAGTAAGCTGAGGAATATGGATTTTATTTTTTTGATAGCTTTTTATCCAAAACTAAGGGTTTTAAAAAACTAACTGCCCAACATTTTAAATTATTATCGGTATTCCTCCTTTAACCAGGGATTAAAAATAATAGGCTGTTTTATAGAGGATGAATTTTTTACTCTTAATTTTGAACGGCATCATGGATAAAATAATTTAAAATAAATATGTTAAAAACGATAGGTCTATGTGCTTGTCTAATTTTAGTGCAGGTAGTTTTTGCCCAATCTTTGATTGACGGGAAGGCATCGAAGAAAACAAATAATTTATATCAAAATCTAAGGAATAATGCTCCGAAAAAAGTTTTAATCGGTCATCAAGATGATATGGCTTATGGCGTTAAATGGCGAGCAAAAAAAGGGAGATCAGATGTGCGAGAAACTGTGGGATCTTATCCGGCTGTGCACGGATGGGATATTGATTTTTCAGGAAATGTGTACAATAGAGATTCGGTTAGGTATGATCAGATGAAACTTTGGATGAGAGAAGTGTATTCGAGAGGAGGGATCAATGCTTTGTCCTGGCGTCCGAACTCTCCGGATACGGAACGAATTCCTTTTATATCCAATTTAGAGTTAGCTACAGCTTTACCTGGGGCCGCTTTGCATCAGGAATACTTGACCCTCTTAAATCAATTGGCACTTTTTCTTTCGCAGCTCAACGTCCCGGTCGTATTAAGACTTTTTGATCAACACAATGCTGGAGAGGTTTGGTGGGGAAATGGAACTGAAGCATCTTTTGTTTCTCTCTGGAGGTTTACCGTTGATTATCTCAAAGAGGTGAAGAAGGTTCATAATATAATTTATGCGTATTCACCTAATCGATCCGCTATGAATGAATTAAGTATGGCCAAAGATTATTTATATGGTTACCCTGGCGATGATTATGTTGATGTTTTTGGTTTGGTAAATTATATTGAATTTAAGGAAACACTAGCGGAGCGTCAAATCATATCGAATAAGTTTAAGAATGATTTGAAGTTCATTGATCTTTTGGCTCATCAAAAAAATAAATTGGGGGCTATTACCGAAACAGGTCAAAACGGGCTTATTGATTCTCTCTGGTTTTCTCAAACCTTGGTGACCAGTTTTGAGGCGTTGAATTATGGAGCCCTAAGCTGGGTAACGTTGGGCCCCAATAAGGACTCAACGCATTACTATATTCCTTTTGATGAACATCCAGCGGCAGCTGATTTTAGAGATTTCAGAAAAAACGATCGCACTCTTTTTGAAAATGATCTTGTGGAAATATATAAATGATTTCAACTGATATTCCTATAGTACCCTTAATGGTCTAATATAGCACTTTTTCGTTTAAAATAGAAGTAGAGTACCACGAGGGTAACTTGTAGAATCTTAACCGTTACTCATAACGTTATAGGCAACCTGCTCTAGCCCCTTGTTCCTCTTCAACTCCAAAGACCTACGGGGTGAGCAAATTCAGTCCTCAAATTGAGCTAAAAAAACAAAATTATAGCAGTCATTAAATTAGGTAAGTATTGATTTTATGATGTGAAAAAACTACAGAAAATTCGGACCTGTTTCATCATCTAGGTAGACATGTCATTGCATTATTTAGTTTAGGGTGAAATCGAACAGAGACGAACAAAATTCAAAATTAATAATAGGCTCTACTTATTGGTAATAATTATATTATAATTCTTGCTTTATGCAATAGAGGGTATTAGAAGCCTATTTTACAATAAAGAGTACCAAAATGGTATTTAAAAGTCCATTTGATAGGTGTTTTGCTAGGGTACCCCATTGCCCACTTTGCGTTCCGCAGTCCAAGCTCAGAGCCCACTTGCCACATAACCCCATAGTCTTAACGCTATAGGTTTTTGGATATAAAAACAGAATCATTACTTTAGCCTCATGGCAAAAGTTAAAAAGTACCTAAGTAGTTTCAAGAACACACTCCTCTTTTTATCCCTACCAGTGTTAGCCGTTTCGAATTTCTATTCTGAAGATGCTCCAGATGTTTGGGATTATGCTATTGCACCAGTTCTGCCCCTGATCTTTATTTATATCTTAGTTACTGACATCATAGCTTATAGGAAAGCTAACAAAGAATTAGAAGAGGAATGACTTAAACATCATTCTCAGCAAGGAGCTTCAAAGTATCCACTAGGTTATGGTAATCCTCCTTTGAATCATATTTCACATTTTCTTGAACGTAGGCTTCAATTTTAGACATAAATGCCTTGTGTCCCTCAAAGGAGTCATCCGAGTTTTTAATCCTCCTGAAATCCTCAACCACGGTATCTGAAAAATATTTTCGATAATGGTTGAGCAGTTTCGAGTCACCTTCTTGAAACTCTATTGAATCATAGTTTCTGTTCATAGATTCACAGATGACATATTTCTGGTAGAAATCGTTCGAGGATATTGGGATTTTTTTTGATTAACTTTCCCCCAATTAGGCATTGCAAATAATGGATTAGGCTGCAATTTTTCACGCAACTCTTCCCAATAATCTGAATGGCGTTGAGATTAAAAGTTTGAGATTATCTCTAATGGACTGATTTTTGGAGCTGAGGTTAAGGAGGTTTAAAAATGTGTAAATTATGTAAAACTTAAATTGGAGTAATAGGTTTAATCCAACAAACCATTTAATTTTAAAGATTAGAATTATATGAATAATAAAATGGTAGGAATTTTTTTTAAGACGTACGGGGCCATGATATTGCTGTCTTGGGCGTTTTACAGTTGTGCCCAAAAAACAGAACAGCGGATCGGACATGAAATTAATATTGAAGTGGTTGGAATCAAAGATTCTTCTACTATCGTAGGGTATCATTTTGGGAACCAGCGATTAATTTTAGATACTGCAAAAATTGTTGATTCGAAGCTTCAATTAAAAGGGGAGTACACTTTAGAAAAAGGAGTCTATTTTCTTTATTCCCCAAATTTTTATTTTGAATTTATTATCAGTGATCAATTTTTTGAGATAAAGATGAACTCAGAGCTTGGGTACAAGGAGATAGAAATTTCTGGATCAGAGGACAATGAATTGTTTGCTCAATTTCAAAATAAAATGGCTGAGGTCCAAAAACAACAATCCGAATTATCAGAACGCTTAACCACTGCGTCGGCTGCTGATTCTGTTTCTATTACTCAAGAACTAGAGGGAATAGGATTGAGTGCAAAGGAATTTCGAGAGGCTTTAATCTCAGATAATCCCGATTTATTTTTCATCTCTTTCTTAAAGATTGTTGAAGGGGTAACGGTTCCTGATTTCGAAGAAATTGAAGAACTCCAAGCCCGTAAAATTGCGTCCTTTAAATACTATAAAGAGCATTACTTTGACGTATTAGACGATGCACCCAGTATGATGAGGACTCCTGTGTTTCATGGCTATGTGATGAAGTATTTTGATGATTTGGTCATTCGACAAGCAGATTCTGTCAATATCCAAATCAAAGGATGGTTAGACAAATTTGAAGGTCATCCACAAAGCTTTAGGTATTGGCTGATGACCCTATATACCAAATACCAAGAGTCCAAAATCATGGGAATGGATGGGGTCTCTGTATTTTTATCTGATCAGTATTTTTTGACAGATAAAGTTGATTTTATGGATGAAGATCAGAAGCTGGAAATAGCAGAAGAGTTAAAGTTCATCAGACCGAACCTGATTGGAAAAATAGCGCCACGGATGAATTTGTTAGATACAGCAATGCAGCCATTTTCCTTAGATCAATTGAATGAAAAATATTTAATTTATTTTTTTTACGATCCAGATTGTGGTCATTGTAAAAAGAAGACTCCTATATTGAAGGAGGCCTATCCCGATTTGAAGAAAGCAGGTGCAGAGGTGATTGCTATTTGTACCATTACAGATACAGACAAATGGAAAAACTTCATTAAAGAGCAAAAGCTAGATTGGTTGAATCTTGGGGATCCGCTGTATCAGAATAATTTCAGAATGGAATATAATGTGAGAACGACACCTCAGCTTTACGTATTAAATCAAGAAAGAAAAATAATAGCCAAAAAAATAGATGTAGAACAGGTGCTCGATTTCATTGAGAATTATGAACTTCTTGATCAAAACTTAACGCAATAATCAATAGATTGAATTATCTTGTATCAAAGGTTAGATACTGATCATTGAATAAACGGGTACTATACTATGCTATAGTCGTCTCATTAGGGGGACTTCTTTTTGGATTTGATACTGCGGTCATATCAGGGGCAGAGCAAGCCATTCAAATCATCTGGAATCTGAGTGCATTAGAACATGGGTTTACGGTTTCTATTGCTTTAATAGGTACGGTCTTAGGGGCCCTTTTCGGTGGAATCCCCTGTGATAAATATGGGCGAAAGAATACTTTAATCAGCATCGGCGTTCTCTATTTTATTTCTGCAGTGGGATCTTCATTGACTACGGATTGGCACATTTTTTTATTTTTTAGATGGATTGGAGGGATAGGCGTTGGAGCTTCGTCAATTGCAGCCCCTCTTTATATTTCAGAAATTGCGCCGGCCAAAGTCAGAGGGAGACTGGTGGCCATGTTTCAATTCAATATTGTTTTTGGGATACTAATTGCTTTTTTATCAAATTATATCATTGCGGATTTCGATGGCGAAAACAATTGGCGATGGATGCTGGGTGTCGAAACTTTACCAGCGCTTATTTTCATTTTGTTAATGTTCACGGTTCCCAATAGTCCTCGTTGGTTAATTGTAAAAAGAGGATTGGTAACGGAGGCGCGGTATTTTTTTGAGCGGATTCAATTAGAAAATATTGAAGAAAAAATCGCTGATATCCAGGCGACCATAGCTCAAAATGATTCTCAAAAAGCCCGATATAGTGATTACAAACGGCCTTTTTTTCTGGCTATTATGTTGGCTATTTTTAACCAAGTTTCTGGTATCAACGCCATTATTTATTATGCGCCTAGAATATTTGAGATGGCAGGATTGGGTAAATCGGCGGCACTTCTTTCTTCAGTGGGCATAGGTACTATCAATTTCATATTTACGCTGTTGGCTATTTTCTTTATAGATAGATTAGGTAGAAGATTATTGATGCATATCGGATCAGCGGGTCTTATTGTTACGCTTTTCATGGTCGCCTTTTCATTTTATTCAGAAAATGAACAGATGGCAAGGGTACCCATTTATCTATTTTTATATATTGGCTTTTTCGCATTTTCTCAGGGAGCGGTCATTTGGGTATTCATTGCAGAGATCTTCCCCAATGATCTAAGGGCCATAGGACAATCGGTAGGGAGTTTTACCCACTGGATCATGGCTGCAATGATCGCAGCTATTTTCCCAGCTTTGACCGCTGTTCTGGGTCCTGGAAATACCTTTGCCCTTTTTGCCTTGATGATGATATTTCAATGGATATTTGTCTTTGTCTGGATGCCAGAGACGAAAGGACGTACCCTAGAAGATTTGGGACAATCTCTTTGACTTTCTTCTCGAAGCAGTTGTCCAGCTGAATGAGTAAGTTTAAAATATTGAAATCAATAGGTCTATCTAATCAACGAAGAAGTCATTATTTTGACAATTGAAGCTCTTGTCGTGAATCAATTTCTAGTGCCAAGCTAAATAATTTCACATATATAACTCTTTCACTTGGGTCATTCACGAAAGGTTCGGGGTAGTTTGAAAAATGATTAGGTTTATTTTTGGAGATTAGCTTTTTAAGTCCAGTTGACAACTTACTATGTACCATAAAATTAAATATTTTCTATGTGTTTTTAAATAAAGAAGCAGGTCAAATAAAACCGATTTATCGTAGATTACTTTTTGTAACTATAATTAAAACACATGATTGTCGTAAAAAGTTGTAATCGATAAATCAGTTTAGTGGAATAATGGATTCAATTGGTTTTAATGAATCGCTATTATGTGATTTATGGTCAGGAACCGTTTCGATGGAAATTCATAATATTGACATATAACCAATAGGAGGGGCCAAAGAAGTCATAAAAATAATTTTTTGCACCCACACTGACTATTAAATTTTCTTCAGGATTGATATAAAGATGATAACCTGTTTGACCTGGAATATAAAAAGTTTGTCCACTGTTATATGGTCGACTGCTTTGGTCCTCACTAAACTGAAACCAGAGATAGCCTAAACTATAAGAATAACTGGGTTGATGTTTCGAGGTTGTAGATTCATAAATCCAATCTTCGGATAGAATTACACGATCTTTCCAACGACCATTTTTGAGTAATAGATACCCGATTTTTGTGAAATCCAGTTGTGTAAGGTGCAGGCCGTTGGTCGCATTTGTAGTACCAGATGGATCAGCAGTCCAAAGCCACTCCTCAATTTCTAATGCTTTGAATAGTCGTCGATTGATGTATTCAGAAAGGGTTTCTTTAGTTAGCTTTTGAATGATTTTTGAGAGGATCATACTGGCCCCCGAATTGAAATTATATCTGGTCCCAGGAACGGCCTCCAATGGTTTTTTCAGCAAGTATTTAACCCAATCATCGCTATTCATCATTTCTTTTATATCATCTTCTGAGACTATTTCGTCCCAAGATAAACCACTACGATGGGTAAGAAGCTGGCGAATCGTGATTGTTTTTTTTAGTGAATCGCTTGATAATTCATTTTCATATTCGGGAAGCAAATCAGCTATGGGTGTTTCTATTGAAATTAAATAGCCATCATCAATCGCCATTCCAATCGCTATCGAGCTCAAGACATTGGTGGCATTATCGATATTATTGAGATGGTCCCTTTGCTGATTTAAATAATAGTTTTCAAAAATAAGTTGGTCATTTTTAATGATGATCAACGCATTTATATTTTTAAATTCATCATTAAGAATGGCACTATTTAGGCTTAGAAAACTTTTATCAATAAGGTCGAATTGATGGGGCAGTGCATAATTCCAAGTCTGTTGATCAGGGGTTGGGGTTTCGCTGGTAAATACGCAAGAGCCCATGAATATTAATAACAAAAAGGTTTTAATATTTTTCATTACGTAAATTTATTTTTAACCCCAAACTATAGAAAAAGCCTGAAAAATCCGCAAGATCTACCTTAGGTAGATCTAATTTGGTTAAGTGCTGATATCCTACTTTAGCGGACAGTTGTAGCCAAAAACCAGGGTAAGTAACGATTTCGAATTCAGGTTTAATAAATTGGGATTTACTAGAAAAAACATATTCTTTCGATAGAGGATTTTCCCAGGTCATTTGTCCCCAATTGTAAGCAGCATTAAGGTAACCGTTGAACCATTTTGAGTGAATGGTACGTACCCCCAAAATAACGCCTCCATATTGAGCATGCAAGCGATAGGTGTTTGGAAATATGACATACTGTTCAAGTACTCCCAATAGAGATGAATAAGTCATCCCAAGTGATAGTTTATGATGGGTTAAGGCGATATCTAGTCGTATTTGCTCATGAAGATCGCCCATGGCCGGAGCCATATCAAAACCGGCAAAAGCAATCCATCCAATATTTTTATTTTTTAAAAAATCAGTGAAGTTATTGATTTTACCTTGGTTTAAACTATCTGATGATTGAGCGATAATGGCAAATTGAAAAAAGCAGAGCAAGAGCCCGAGATAGCATTTATACATTTATTAAAGAAAAAAATATGAAATTTTATATGGCCAATATCGAAAATTCTTTAGGCAATAAAAAGGTTATTTGATAATTATTTCAAATGCTTCATGAGCCTAGCCAATGGATTGATTTAGGTCTTTTTAAAAAAAAGAAGCCTAAAGCAAATAATAGAGACTTAGGTAGGAAAAAATGAGTGAGAAGCATGGAATCCCATGATTTTTTATTGTTAATAATTTTTGGAGAGGTTGAAATGTTCTTTCTCAGAGTCAAGCACCTTTCGATCTTCACATTTTAAAATCCTGGCTGGATATTTTTCTATGAAAAAATGGTTGTGGGTAGCCATTAAAACAGCCGTACCGTATTTGTTGATTTCTAAAAATAATTTAAAAATATCTTCGCTTACTCCAGGATCCAAATTTCCAGTAGGTTCATCTGCAATTAATATTTCGGGTTCATTGATCAAAGCTCTTGCAATAACCACTCGCTGTTGCTCTCCACCTGAGAGCTGATGTGGCATTTTAGTATTCACACCGCCAAGTCCAACCCTCATGAGGACTTCTGCCATGCGCACTTTCATTTTGGCTTGATCTCGCCACCCTGTGGCACGCATGATGAATTCAAGATTTTCCGCAACAGTACGGTCATAGAAGAGCTCAAAATCTTGAAAAATAATACCTATTTTCCTTCTCATGAAGGGTATTTCTTTTTCTTTAATTTGAGGAATTTTATAGCCAACTATTTGAATATCACCCATTTCTAAGGGCAAGTCAACATACAAAGTTTTCAATAAAGATGATTTTCCACTGCCTGTTTTACCGATCAGGTAAACAAATTCTTCTTGTAAAATATTGAAATTGACATGATCAAGTACCGTTTGTTCACCCTGAAATATAGTGGCTTTTTTAACTTGGATGATATAGTCTTGATCCGTCGACATCTATAATTCCAAGGGCTCTAATTTACCAAAAGGCATTTTTTCAATAAATAATTGTAGTTTTTCTGCTTTCCCTTCAAGCCCAAGTCTTTCCAATTTTTTAAGAGGTCTATCTGCTCTAAAATAAGCAATTAACACGAATTTTTCATTTCTTAATTGAATGTAGTCTGGGATTTTAGCTTTTCCTCGAACTTTGATAATATACATACTCTTTCAAGGGAGATAATTCTTTAGTTGCCTTTGCGGTAATCCGCAAGGAATTGTTCCAAACCACTATCGGTTAAAGGGTGCTTGAGAAGTCCTGTGATGACTTTAAGGGGACATGTGACTACATCAGCACCTATTTCAGCACATTGAAGTAGGTGCAAATTGTGTCTGACCGAAGCTGCAAGAACTTCAGTTTCAAATCCGAAATTATCAAAAATATGTACAATTTGTTCAATCAATTGGATGCCATCTGATCCAATATCATCTAATCTTCCTATAAACGGAGAAACATAAGAGGCACCTGCTTTCGCGGCTAAAATCGCCTGTCCAGCATTAAAAATAAGTGTGCAATTGGTTCTAATCCCCTCATCGGCAAGTGCTTTTATGGCTTTCACTCCCTCTTTAATCATAGGAATTTTCACCACTATTTTATCATCTATTTTAGCCAAAGATCTACCTTCCTCGAGCATCTCATTGAAACTAGTGGCGATCACTTCTGCACTTACATTGTCGTCAACAATGTTACAGATATCTTTATAATGCTTTAAGATGTTTTTTGTGCCCGTAATACCTTCTTTAGCCATAAGCGATGGATTGGTAGTTACACCGTCAAGAACACCAAGGTCATAGGCTTCTTTTATTTCAGAAAGATTGGCCGTGTCAATAAAAAATTTCATCGGGGAATGTTTTGGTTTAAATAAAAAAGCAAACGAAAATCGCACCGCATCAACCGTTTACCCTTGCTTCCTTCCGGACCTGGGGGATTCAACAGGAGCTGGTCGTATTCGTTTGCCAATGCAAATTTAACGCGAAATTATTTACTATTTAAGTTTGTCTTTGATTTAAGTTATGAGTTTTTGATAAAATCTTCATTTATAAATATAAATGCGCGAGTTCAGTAGAAGTAGCTCTCATTGGATAGAGGGTTTCTTGTGATGAAAAATGTAAAAACAAAGATTTATAAAACAAAATAATAGATACTTGCAGTAGCGTATGAGGCATCTCTTGATTTTCATTTTGTTTTTGTTTGCCGTTGAGAGGAGTAATGGTCAGGGACATTGGTTGATAGGACCAACGATAGGACCTCATGTTTCTTCATCCTACATTGAGCATACGATCTATAGGGTCAATTTGTTTTCCCGACCGATTAAAGGATTCCATGGAGGTTTGATGGTTCAATATTTCCCGGAGACCTATAAGGGGAGTATGAAGACTGGACTCAGGATGAGTATCAATTTTACTGAAAAGGGTTGGGATCAAGAATATCTAGATACACTCAATATACTCCAAACGGTTCGAACAGAAATGGATTACTTAAATATCCCAATAGAATCCATCTTCTATTTTGGATCTCAAAAAAGTAAGGCCTATCTACTCATGGGTGTTTATATAGATTTTTTATTACGATACGACGTGCCTAAAGATCCTCAAGATAAGAGCGAAAAGACTGATTTTTGGACGTTTGATCCTGAACGAGATAAGTCGTTCGCCTATGGGGGTAAATGTGGTTTGGGATATCAGAGAAAAATGGGTATTGGTCAACTTTCTTTGGAGGCTTACATTACTTATGGATTCAGTAATATTATGTTTACTATCGATAGATCAGCTGATATACCTGACATGAGTAATCATTGGGACACCGGATTGAGCTTGAGTTATTTAATCCCTTTTAGAAAGGGTGTCTTTAACTAGATAAAGGCTTGGTTCTTATGGGAATCAACAGATGAGTGCGACAATTTGCTTAAACTCCTCAATATTAACCTTGATAGCAGATGGAAAGATCAGTTTTCGATATTCTAAGCTTCATTGATATAGTATTTATCAATAATATCCTCTAATAGACCCCGATTGCTATGGATGTTTTCAGAGGTGTAGATATATGCGGAAAGCTCCACAACAACTTTAGGTCGGTAGCCTAATTTGAGCGCAATTTTTTCACAAAAGTCAATTTCTTTTTGATAAATTTTTCTGTCAATTTTCATGAGTCTGATAAGGCCTATCAGACATTCTAATTTCTCCTCTTTGGGCAAAAGATGTAAGTCTCCGATAGACTTTGGAGAGGCAATTAGGGCTTCTATTTGAGTGGTATTGAGGCCATTTTCTTGACCTGTTTTTTTAATAATGTTTAATTCCTCAGGAGAAACACTATGATCTGCTCGAGCAAGATGAATCAATATACTTAGTTGTGTATCTAGGGATAACATAGGACAAAGAAGAAAAATAATACTTAAAAACGCAAAAGATAAGCCAACTACCCAGAGGAAATTGATTGAGAATATTTTGTAAAAAAAATAATTTCAGTTTGTTTCTTTCAAATTAATATACTTTATTCGCATTACGATGACTTTAAATAAAACATATTGGTGGTGGCTAAAAACGCAAATTTATAATTTGTGAGCATAACCTTGTGTTGAAAAAAAACATAAAGCCTGCTGTTCACAGCAGGCTTTTTTTTTGACTTATTGATGATGAAAAAATTCCCTTTAAAAACCATTGCATCAAGCTTTTTAGCAGATACCATTACACCGGTTTCGGCTTATTTGCAGCTTCGAGATGAATTTGCGAATGTGCTCTTGCTTGAAAGTTCAGATTATCATGGAGAAGAAGATAGCTATTCTTATATCTGTTGCCATCCTATGGCCACTTTCGAGACCCATCAAGGAACCACGTGTTGTACCTATCCTGATGGTTCGAAAAAGGAGACTAAAACCGATCCATTGAAGGAGCTCAAAAAATTTAAATCATTATTTGAATACAAAAAATCCAAACTAAAATACAGTGAAACGGGTCTGTTTGGTTATATAAATTACGATGCAGTCGTCCATTTTGAAGAAGTTGAAATAGAAGAGGCATCTTCGACCTATAAACGCATACCAGAGATCAGGTATTCATTGTTTAAATACCTCATTGTTTTTGATCAATTTAAAAATCAGTGTCACGTCGTAGAAACTTACCTAGATGAGCCAGAGAATGATATTCAAAGGATCATAGAATGTTTACACAAGCAGACCACGCCCTCCTTTGCCTTTGATCGGGAAGGTGAAATAACCTCTGACCACACAGATAATGAGTTTTTAGAAATGGTCAAAAAAGGGATTGATCATTGTAACCTTGGCGATGTTTTTCAGGTCGTTTTTTCACGACAATTTGAGTCGGCATTTAAGGGCGATGAATTTCAAGTATATCGAGCGCTAAGATCAATTAATCCCTCTCCCTATCTCTTTTATTTTGATTATGGCTCCTATAAAATTTTCGGTTCATCTCCTGAAGCGCAAATCATTATTAATGCCAGAGAAGCCGTGATCTATCCCATTGCAGGTACTTTTAGAAGGACTGGGGATGATGAGGCTGATGCTGATTTGGCTCGAAAACTTTTAGAGGATCCCAAAGAGAATTCTGAACACATCATGCTTGTGGATTTGGCCCGAAATGATCTCAGTAAGTTTACCTCGGATGTAATCGTTGAAACCTACAAAGAAGTTCAGTATTATTCTCATGTCATTCACCTGGTAAGCAAGGTTACGGGACAATTAGGTGCAGCCTCAGATTCTTTAGATATTGTTGCCAGTACTTTTCCGGCGGGAACCTTGTCCGGGGCGCCTAAACATCGTGCGATGGAGCTTATCGGCCAATACGAAAAGAGTGCGCGAGGATATTATGGCGGTGCCATTGGGTTTATGGATTTTGAAGGAGGCTTTAACCATGCCATTATGATTCGTACTTTTCTAAGTCAGGGGAGAAAATTGATTTTTAGAGCGGGTGCGGGTATTGTTTCCAAGTCCGTTCCAGAAAATGAGGTACAGGAAGTTTATAATAAGCTCGCAGCCCTTGAAAAGGCTATGGAGATGGCACAATCGAATTCAAAGCCAAGATGAAAATATTAGTATTAGATAACTACGATAGCTTTACCTATAATTTGGTTCATATCTTAAGAACGCTGGGATTACATAAAAATCTAGCGGTTTTCAGAAATGATAAAATATCCATTGAGGAGGTAGAGCAATATGATTGTATTTTACTTTCTCCGGGCCCTGGAATTCCAAAAGACGCAGGAATCATGCCTGAAATTATAAGGAAATATGGGGCGATCAAGAGCATTTTAGGCGTATGCTTGGGACACCAAGCCATTGGAGAGGCTTACGGGGCCCAATTGTATAATTTGGATGAAGTTTATCATGGGGTAGTCACCGATATATTTTTAAAAAATTCAGACCAATTGTTCCATGAAGTTCCTGACTCTTTTAAGGCTTGCAGGTATCATTCATGGGCGATTTCCAATAAAAATTTACCTCAAGATCTCATCGTCACTTCAGAAGATGCGAACCAATGTGTGATGTCCATAAAACATAAAGAATACAATGTACGCGGACTTCAATTTCATCCCGAATCCATCATGTCTACACATGGAAAAAAAATGATTATTAATTGGTTAGAACATTCAGGAAAATGAAAAATATTCTCAATAAGCTATTTAACTATCAATCACTAGAAAAAGAGGAGGCCCGAGAAATTTTAACAAATCTTGCCTCAGGTGCTTACAATCACAGTCAAATGGCTGCGTTTATGACGGTGTTCATGATGCGCAACATTACCGTAGACGAGCTATCGGGATTCCGAGATGCCATGCTTGAGCTGTGTATTAAAATTCCTGCAGAAGGTTACAATGCCATAGATCTTTGTGGTACCGGAGGAGATGGTAAGGATACCTTTAATATATCCACATTGGCTTCTTTTGTGGTTGCGGGTGCGGGATATCACGTGGCTAAACATGGTAATTACGGCGTTTCTTCCGTCTGTGGATCCTCCAATGTTTTAGAATATTTAGGGTGTAAATTCTCCAGCAATGTGGGACGCATCATGAAAAGTTTTGATCAAAGTAACATTGCATTTCTACACGCACCCTTGTTTCATCCAGCGATGAAAAATGTGGCGCCTATCCGTAAAGAATTGGGGGTAAAAACCTTTTTTAATATGTTGGGACCTATGGTCAATCCAGCAGCTCCAACGAATCAAATGGTAGGGGTGTTCAATCTGGAATTGGCCCGTTTATATGGTTATCTATATCAGAATACTCAAAAGAATTTCCTTATTGTGCATTCATTGGATGGTTATGATGAAATTTCTTTAACGGGAGACTTCAAGTATATCTCCAATGAAGGGGAGGCCATAGGTACGCCGAGTTTACTTGGATTATCCTATTTAGATGCTGTGGATTTATCGGGGGGTTCGGATATCAAATCGTCAGCAAAGTTGTTTAAAGAGATTCTGGACTCCAAAGGAACTGCGTCGCAAAATAATGTCGTCATTGCCAATGCAGGAATGGCCATTGCAACCATCAATGGGACTCCTTTTGAAGCGGCGGTTGAGGAAGCCAGAACCTCCTTAATATCTGGTAAAGCCAAGGTGGCATTTAGTAAATTTTTAGAAATCAATGCATAAGGAGATGAGTATTTTGACTAAAATTATTGAAAATAAAAAACAGGAAGTAGCTGTGCGAAAAATAGCGCAACCTATCGCTGCCCTTGAAATGAAGCCTTATTTCTCAAGAAAGACCTATTCGCTCGTACATCAAATCAGAGGATCCGAAACACCGGGTATTATCTCAGAGTTCAAACGTAAAAGCCCCTCTAAGGGGATAATTAATGATTGGTCATCGGTTGAAGAGGTGGCTCAAGATTATGTGACAGCAGGCGTATCTGGGCTCTCTATTTTAACTGATCAAGATTATTTTGGAGGATCTATCATGGATTTACAAACGGTAAGAGATCATCAAAGCTGTCCTGTGTTACGCAAAGATTTTATGGTAGATGAATACCAAATCATTGAGGCCAAGGCCATGGGAGCAGATGTAATTTTATTGATTGCTGCGGCTTTGTCGGCAAGGGAGCTTACGGCATTAGGAGCCTTAGCAAAAAGCTTAGATTTAGAGGTTTTGTTAGAAGTACACAATGAATCTGAGCTGGAAAAAAGTTTAAACCCTCATATTGATTTATTGGGGGTCAACAATAGAAACCTCAGCACTTTTGAAACTTCAGTAACCGTTTCTAAGTCATTGTCAGCATTAATACCCAATGATTTTGTTAAGGTTTCAGAGAGCGGAATAGATGATCCCAATGTAGTTGTTGATTTAATGGGATATGGATATGAGGGATTTTTGATCGGAGAATGTTTTATGAAGACCCGTGATCCCGGCAAATACTGTTCCGAATTTATTAAAAACATAAAGTCATTGACGGATGAAACTTAAAGTTTGTGGCATGCGAGAGGTGAAGAATATTAAATCAGTATTGGCCTTAAAACCTGATTTAATGGGATTCATTTTTTATCCTAAATCAAAAAGGTTTGTGGATGCTCTCTCCTTAGAGGATATTGATTTTGGTACGACTCAGAAGGTAGGGGTCTTTGTCAATGAAAAGTTGAATTCATTGACAGAAAAGGTTAAAAAATTTGATTTAGATTATGTGCAATTGCACGGAGATGAATCACCTTCTTACCTTGCAGCGGTCAAATATTTGGGAGTAAAAGTGATTAAAGTATTTAGAATCCTAGATCAATTACCTATTGATCAAATTTTAGCTTTTGAGCAGGAGGCAGATTATTTCTTATACGATACGTTATCTCTTGAATATGGTGGATCAGGTAAAAATTTTCAATGGAATATTTTAAATGAGAGTCCAAGTTCAAAGCCTTTTTGGCTTAGCGGAGGCGTTTCAATAGAAAGTCTAAAAGCGCTGGGTTTGATTGATCATCCGGGACTTACAGGCATCGACGTGAACAGCAAGTTTGAAGATCAACCAGGAATGAAAAATATTGAATTACTGAGGGCATTAAAAAAGGCATTATGATAACTAAGGAAAATTATAAAGTAAATAGCAAAGGATATTATGGTAAGTTCGGGGGAGCTTATGTACCTGAAATGCTATTGCCAAATATATTAGAACTTCAAGAAAATTATCTTGAGATAACGAGCAGGCCAAGTTTCAAAAAAGAATTTGATTATCTATTAAAAGATTATGTTGGCCGGCCCACACCCCTGTATTTGGCTCAGCGCATGTCTGAAAAATATCAAGCACAAATATTCTTAAAAAGAGAAGATTTGTGTCATACTGGTGCGCATAAAGTCAACAATACGATTGGTCAAATTTTATTGGCCAAGGCGTTGCATAAAAAAAAGATCATAGCTGAAACTGGAGCAGGACAGCATGGAGTAGCGACTGCGACCGTTTGTGCTTTGATGGGTATGGAATGTATCATTTATATGGGTGCTGTGGATATGGTGAGACAACGACCCAATGTAGAACGAATGAAGATTTTAGGCGCTGAGATTCGTGCTGCTGAATCGGGTAGTAAAACCCTTAAGGATGCCACCAATGAAGCCATGAGGCATTGGATCAATAACCCAACAGATACCCATTACATCATTGGATCGGTCGTAGGGCCTCACCCTTATCCGGATTTAGTGGCCAGGTTTCAATCTGTGATCAGTGAGGAGATCAAATATCAGCTTACTGAGCAAATAGGCAAAGATCATCCAGATATGGTTATTGCTTGCGTCGGAGGAGGCAGCAATGCGGCAGGAGCTTTCTATCATTATTTAGACCGGCCTGAGGTGCAATTGATTGCTGCTGAGGCAGCCGGTTTAGGTATTGATAATAAGAAATCGGCAGCGACAACTTTTTTAGGCACTGAGGGAGTCCTTCATGGCAGTAAAACCCTATTGATGCAAACCGCTGATGGGCAGGTGACAGAACCTTATTCTATATCCGCAGGATTAGATTATCCAGGAATTGGACCGATCCATGCTCACCTTTTTGATTCAGGAAGAGCCCATTTTTGTGCAGTGACCGACGAGGAAGCCATGCATGCAGGTATTGACTTGAGCCGTTTGGAAGGAATTATTCCTGCAATTGAAACTGCACATGCCATATCGGCGCTTGATAAAATTGAGGTAAAAGATAAGGTCGTGGTCATCAATGTATCGGGAAGGGGAGATAAAGATTTAGATACTTACATTACTTGGGGTAAATATTGATAAGGTTGGATTATGAACAGAATTGATGAAGTTTTTTCGAAGAAAAAGAAGGGAGTTTTAAATATTTACTTCACTGCCGGCTATCCAAAGATCGATGACACCCTGAGAATTGCACGTGCTCTGGAAGCGGCAGGGGTGGACCTTATTGAAATAGGCATTCCGTATTCTGATCCGATCGCCGATGGGCCTACCATTCAAGATTCGTCCCAAAAGGCCTTAGATGCAGGGATGTCACTCAAGTTGCTCATGAAGCAACTGCAGGATTTGAGAAAATATGTTAAAATCCCGGTGATATTGATGGGTTATATCAATCCTGTACTTCAGTATGGGTTTACTAAATTTTGCCAAGACTGCAAAGGAGTGGGCATTGATGGTGTCATTTTGCCTGATCTACCGATGCAAGAATACGTAGAAATGTATCAACAAACTTTTGAGGAACATGGAATATACAATATATTTCTGATGACCCCTCAAACCTCTGAGAAAAGAGTTTTTCAAATTAATGAGGCTTCTAAAGGCTTTATCTACATGGTATCTTCGGCAAGTATTACCGGGGCCAAACAAGAGGTTTCTCAAGCCCAAATCGATTATTTTGAACGTATTCAAAAGATGAATCTGTCCGTTCAAAGATTGATAGGATTCGGTATTTCAAATAAAGAAACCTTTGACAATGCGTGTCAATATGCATCAGGAGCGATCATAGGGAGTGCTTTTATCAACCAATTGAACAAAGACGATTCCGATGAAGCCATTACTTCGTTTGTTGGATCCATTATCAACCCGTAACAAACCGATCATGAAACAGGAATATGAGCGATATGAAGCAGAGGATTTTGAAGTTTGGCAGCTGTTGTATATTCGACAAGAAGAGCAATTACGAAAGTCGGCAAGTGCGACCTATTTGGAAGGCCTAAAAACGATTGGTTTTCGTTCCGAAGAAATTCCACAATTCAAAAAAGTGAATGAAAAATTACAGTCATTGACTCAATGGGAGCTCGTCGTTGTCCCGGGTTTGATTCCGGACCGTACGTTTTTTGAATTACTGTCTCATCAAAAATTTCCTGCCACGACTTGGTTGCGAAAAAAATCATCATTGGACTATCTAGAGGAACCCGATATGTTTCATGATGTGTTTGCACATGTGCCCTTGCTAACCGATGCCTTTTTCGTTAAATTTTTATTGGGATTGAGTGAATTAGGCTTGACTTATTTCAATAACCCTGCTGCTATAGAAGTAATCACTAGGATTTATTGGTTTACGGTAGAATTTGGACTGATTAGAGAGCAGGGTCAATTGAAGATTTATGGAGCAGGTATCCTATCTTCCTTAGGGGAAACTGCCCATTGTTTATCCAAGGAGGCTACTCGGTTCGATTTTGATTTGGAAAGAATTATGCATCTTAATTTTCGAAAAGATGTATTTCAAGAAGTTTACTTTATCATTTCATCCTATGAGCAGTTGTATGATGTGATTCCAGAACTGACAAGAAAGATGAATCTCTTATTTGATAAAGATAATTAAAATGAAGTCGTACCTATTATTTTGGCTTTTAAAAATTAACGAACTAACATTATTCACAAATAATAAATGAAAGTTGTCATCATCAAATACAATGCGGGCAATGTTCAATCTCTTGAATTTGCCTTGAACAGGTTGGGTATAGATCCTTTGGTTACGGATGATCATGAAGAAATTCAACAGGCGGACAAAATAATATTTCCAGGACAAGGTGAGGCCCGTTCAGCCATGAATTATTTGAAGGATAAAAAACTGGATCGCGTGTTGACTCAACTAAGGCAACCCGTCCTAGGCATCTGTTTGGGCATGCAACTTATGTGCAGCCACACCGAAGAAAATGATACCGCTTGTCTTGGAATAATGGATGCGAAGGTAAAGCGCTTTGAGGGAAGTTTTAAAATTCCTCATATGGGTTGGAATAACATCACGCAATTGTCTGGTGTATTATTTGCCGAGATCAAGGAACAGGATTACCTCTATTTTGTACATAGTTATTATGTCAATATTTGCGAGCAAACGATGGCCCAAGCGGAATATGGTAATAATTTTAGTGTAGCGCTGCAAAAAAACAACTTTTATGCGATTCAACCACACCCTGAGAAAAGTGCGGACTGTGGGATTCAAATACTTGACAATTTTTTAAAAATATAATATGGAAATTATCCCTGCAATTGATATTATTAATGGGCAGTGCGTTCGATTGGAAAAAGGAGACTATGCACGGAAGAAATTATATCATGAAGATCCCATAGCGGTTGCTAAATCATTTGAAGAA
>CAJJCN010000010.1 GCA_905182655.1 Flammeovirgaceae bacterium UBA4465 | reverse complement strand
ATGAGAGCAAATAAATTGGAGCTAACTTTGCCGCTCAATAAATCAGATATTTTGGCATCATTTAAATCATTAGGCGTTACTCCCGAAGTCATCCAAGGCTTAGAAGCACTGGGCATCGTTAAGCCCACAGAAATTCAAGTTCAGTCTATTCCCAAGCTCATTAAATCACCGATAGATTTTATTGGTATGGCCCAAACAGGCACAGGAAAAACAGCGGCATACAGTATTCCTATCATACAGAACATAGATCCCAACGAACCTAAAATTCAAGCTTTGATTTTATGTCCTACCCGAGAATTGGGACAACAAATTGCTAAGCAAATTTTTAAATTCACGAAATTCACGGAAAAGATTTTTGTAGAAGCCGTTTATGGAGGAGAAAAAATAGAAGCACAGATCAGTGCCTTAAGACGTAAGACCCATATATTGGTGGCTACACCGGGGAGGTTGTTGGATTTGCAGCGCAGAAAAGCAGTGGACTTACGACAAATAAAGACGGTTGTATTGGACGAAGCGGATGAAATGTTGAGCGTTGGGTTTAAAAAAGATTTGGACTTGATTTTGGAACAAACTTCGCGCGGAAGCAATACGTGGTTGTTTTCTGCGACCATGCCCAAAGAGATCACACAGATCATCAATAGCTATATGGATCCTGGTGCCATAAAAGTAGAGATCAACAGGGATCAGCGGGTCAATGCGGATATAGCACATCAATATGCCATCTGTGAACAAGCTCAAAAAATTGAAGCTTTGGTTTTTTTCCTAAAGTCACACAAAGATGAAAGAGGCATTGTCTTTTGTAAGACCAAACGGGTCACCAAACAGCTTCACGAACAATTAACGGCTAAAAACTATCAAGTAGGCTGCATTCACGGCGACCTCAAGCAGATTGAGCGAGACAAAGTCATGCGGGCCTTCAAGGGGGATAAACTCAAGGTATTGATTGCCACAGATATTTCTGCGAGAGGCATAGATGTAGATAATTTAGCGTATGTGTTTCATTATCAATTACCTGATCAAGTAGAATATTATACCCATCGGAGTGGGCGTACGGCTCGTGCAGGAAAGAAAGGCGTATCCATCCTGCTGGTTACCCCAAAAGAAATCAAAGACATGAGGTTGATCAGTCAACAACTTCATATTGAATTTAAGCAGCTGCAATAATTCATGGACAATTTGGCGGAGTTTTTGGCTACGCTCGATCCAGACAATCGGGAATTCAATGCGGCCGTAGAGTTTGTTCAGTCCACGGATCGTCCGATTTACCTCACGGGAAGGGCGGGAACAGGTAAGACCACCTTTCTGAAATACGTCACCGCTATTTCCTCTAAAAAAACGGTGGTGGTAGCTCCCACAGGCGTGGCTGCCATCAATGCGGGAGGCGTGACCATACATTCGTTTTTCAAACTTCCTTTTGAGCCTTTACGGCCAGACGATACGCGGTTCAGTACTCGAAAAATGAGTGAAGACCATGTCAACATCTTCGAAATGCTCAAATACAATCGCGAAAAATCTCAAATCATTCGTGAATTAGAATTATTGATTATCGATGAGATATCTATGGTTCGCTGTGACGTGCTGGATGCTATTGAATACATTTTACGGGTATACAGAGACAAACCCTACCTTCCTTTTGGTGGGGTTCAGGTGTTGATGTTGGGGGATCCTTTTCAGTTGCCTCCCGTGATGAAGCGTGAGGAGCAAGCCATACTAGGAGAATATTATAAAACCTTATATTTTTTCAGTTCCAATGTATTTAAAATCATCAAACCAGTGCAACTTGAATTAAAAAAAATATATCGACAAAAAAATCAGCAATTTGTTGAATTGCTCAATAAAGTTCGGTTCAATCAAATGACCCCTGATGACATTGCCCTATTGAACCGTCGTCATGTCCCTAACTTCAAGCCCAAAGGAGAGGAGAACTACATTCAGTTAAGCACGACCAATAAAAGGGTAGATCAGGTCAATGAAAACAAATTGAAGGCCTTAAAGGCGGACGAAAGAAAGTATGAGGGCTTGGTGGAAGGTATTTTTCCTTCCTCTTTTATGCGTACCCAAGAAAATTTAGCCTTAAAAATTGGGGCACAAATCATGACGGTCATCAATGACCCAGGGACGGTTCCTTCCGATGATGGAGCCGATCAATATACGTCTAAAAAATTCTTCAATGGAAGTATTGGTACCATTTTAGAATTGCACGAGGATCACATTGTGATCAGTACCGAATCCCATGAATATATTGCAGTTTACCGGACCACTTGGACCAATATTTCATATCGATGGCATTCTGAGCGAAAGACCATTGTGTCGGAAGAAATAGGGGCGTTTACCCAGATACCTGTACGACTGGCCTGGGCCATTACCGTCCACAAAAGTCAAGGGCTCACTTTTGACAAGGTGATTGCGGATATCAACGATGCCTTCACCAACGGTCAGGCTTACGTGGCCCTGAGTCGATGTACGTCATTGGAAGGATTGGTTTTCAAATATTTATTTAATCCAAGGGCCATTAAGACCGATCCGATCGTGGTCTATTTTTCACAATACTACGATCAAAAGAGCCAAAATGAGCAGGACCTCCTCAATGGGAAGGCTGATTATTTTTATAAATTGGCAAGAAAAGCCTTTTTTACCTTAGGGTTTTTGGAATGTCAAGAATGTCTTAGCAGTGCGGTTAGCTATAGAAATGATGCCCAGCATCCTTTATTTGACAAATGCAAACGGATTTATTTGGAGTGGATCAATCAAAGGGAATTGTTGCTCAATGATGCTCAGCAGCAAAACTTGAGTACATTGAAGCAATATTTAAAGCAAGAGTTAAACATCAAGATTTAAAAGAATGAAGTGTACCCAGCGAAGCCATATTCAGAAAGGTTCAGAAGTGCACATTGTGCTCAAGACTGATCAGAGCACTGGCCACTTGACCCATGGTTTTGTGAAAGACATCTTGACCAAATCAGCAAATCATCCCCATGGGATCAAAGTCCGGCTGGAGGATGGTCAGGTAGGGCGTGTGAAAGCGCTTTTGGAAGATTGAAGTGACCCGATTTGAGGTTGATGAAATAGAAAAATGCCATGGATATCCTTTATATAGTTAAAGGAGGAATGGTATAAGGATGGGTTTAAGCCCAATATTATACAGACCCTATCAAATATCAATGGATCGTTATTTAGATGAACGAGGTC
>CAJJCN010000009.1 GCA_905182655.1 Flammeovirgaceae bacterium UBA4465 | reverse complement strand
GGGATACTTTTTGTGATATTTGGGAGTGTCTTGAGATGGATGTGATACTTTGGTTTATAAAGTTTTTCGTTAGGAATACTTCCTTTTACGTGCGAAGATGTAAAAAGTTACCTTAATAAGCTATTTTTTTTAGTGGGCTACATGCTCCAATAGTTCAGTTAACTCTAATTCGTAATCAAATTGTAAGTCTTCGTGCAAATGGGTTAAAGCTTTTCTGATCACCTCAATTTGACGGATCAGCATATGATGGCGTGTGCTGTTTCTATCATACTTTAATAGGGTGGCTATTAAGTTTTTGCAAAAATGAATACGCAGGGCTATTTCCGTTTCTTTTTGTTTCGAAAATCGAATCTGTTTCACAACATATCTTTGAATCTTTCGAATGTTTTTGTTGATGATATAATTACTTTTGGTATTCACATTGGCAAATTGAAGATCTATTTCTGATTGAATTTTCGATATGAAATAATTTTCATCTTCTGATTCAAAAAGCATGTAGGCCAATAGTTCTTTATTTTCAACTTTGTGTTTTGTTAACTTGAGTACTAATTCGGTAAGTTCATGATCGGTTTTTTGTTTGAGTTCTTTTTTAATTTCTGATAGTGAGGCTATTCGCATAGTCAAAAATACAATATGTCTTCTTTAGAATCTGATTTTATTGAGATTTGCACTTTGAGTGATCAATGAACCTTTTTTTAATAAAATATTTTGATGTTTTTAGTGAATCGATTACATTGTGTACAAAAAACACAATATTATAGTAAAGGGTTAGTAATTGTTTTAGCGTTCATATGAAGGGTATTAAAAATAAAATAGGATGGTTTTTTGGATTGCTAGCTACGATATCAGGCTTATGGTTTTTCTTGATAAAAGAGGATCAAAATGATTATTTGAAGCTGTTGGTTTTTTCAAAAACAGAGGGTTTTAGACATAGCGCTATCGAAGAGGGACAAAAAATGCTTCAAAATTTAGCGGATCAAAATGGGTTTGAGGTGCTATTTTCAGAAGAGGCTGAGGTATTCAATGAAAAGATATTGGCAGATGTTAATGTGATCGTTTTTCTAAATACGACGGGAGACATCTTAGATGAAGCTCAGCAATTAGAATTACAGCGGTTTATCCAAGCTGGAGGAGGATTTGTCGGAATTCATTCGGCGGCAGATACGGAATATAAATGGCCCTACTACAATCAATTGGTAGGTGCTTATTTTGATAGTCATCCTGAGCCGGCAGAAGCGACGATTAACGTGTTAAACAGGGATCATCTTTCGACGCATCATTTATCCCAAAATTGGGTTCATACCGACGAATGGTACAATTATAGAGATATCCATCCGGAAATCAACGTGTTGATGGAAGTCAATGAAGCAACTTACCAGGGAGGCAAAAATGGCCCCAATCATCCCATTAGTTGGTACAGGGATTTTGATGGAGGTCGTATGTGGTACACCGGCTTGGGACACACAGAGGAGAGTTATATTGAACCCTTTTTCATTGAACATGTATGGGGAGGTATTCAGTCTGCGGCAGGTCCAATGCAAAAAATAGATTATACGAAATCCAATATAGTACCAGAAGAAAACCGCTTCGATATTGAGATATTAGATGAGAATTTAAATGAGCCCATGGAGCTTGAGGTATTGCCCAATGGGAATGTTGTTTTTATTCAAAGACATGGTGAGGTCATGTTATATGATCGACTTAACAAGCAAACCAATCTCCTACACAAATTCGCGGTGTGTACTGATTTTGAAGATGGTCTATTGGGCGTTGCATTAGATCCACAAGTGGAGCAAAATAAACAAATCTACTTTTTCAGATCTCATCCGGTAGATTCTATGCAAATAATTTCTGCATTTACTATGGATGCTGATTACCGTTCAATCGATATAAAATCCGAGCAAATATTGCTTACCATCCCAACGCAAAGGTTGGAATGCTGTCATGCAGCAGGTTCCATGGAGTTTGGTCCCGATCAGATGCTTTACATAGCGGTTGGGGACAATACCAATCCCCATGCATCGGATGGATACGCGCCGATAGATGATCGCCCCGGTAGGGGGCCATGGGATGCCAGAAAATCATCTGCAAATACCGATGATTTAAGGGGTAAAATATTGAGAATAAAAGTAGAGCAGGAGGGGTACAGTATTCCTGAGGGTAATTTATTTCCGCTTGACGGGAGCGAAGGTAGACCAGAGATTTATGTGATGGGCTGTAGAAATCCATACAGGATCGCGTTTGACAATCATAGAGGATTTTTGTATTGGGGTGATGTCGGACCCGATGCGAATAAATCGGATGTCAATAGAGGACCTCGCGGTCACGATGAGATCAATCAAGCCCGTGTTGCAGGCAACTTTGGATGGCCCTTATTTGTTGGAAATAATCTACCTTATCATGATTATGATTGGGATACTCAAAAGGCGGGAAAGGTTTTTGACCCTTTAAAGCCAGTCAATGATTCCCAATACAATACAGGAGCGAAAATATTACCCCCTGCACAACCTGCGTTCTTTTGGTATTCTTATGATAACTCATCGGAATTCCCATTACTCGGAAATGGGGGTCGAACCGCTATGGCAGGGCCTACGTATTATCAAGATGATTATCCAGATACCGAAAGTAAATTCCCCAAATATTATGATGGTAAATTATTTATTTATGAATGGATGCGGGGATGGATGATGTCTGTGACCTTAGATGAGGAAGGGAATTATGTCCGCATGGAGCGTTTCCTGTTGGAGAAAGAATTCAGTAATCCTACCGATATGGCCTTTGGCCCAGAGGGAGATTTGTATGTACTCGAATATGGATCGGCCTGGTTTCAGCAAAATCCTGATGCAAGGTTAGTGCACTTGACGTACAATAGATCCAATAGAAAACCCATAGCAAAAATTGAGACCCCTCTAGAATACGGAAAATCACCTTTTCGTGCAGAGCTCACTGCGGCAGATTCTTATGATCGTGATGGGGATAGCCTCACTTATGAATGGCGTGTGGGCGATCAAATTATTTCAACAGAAAAAGAAACTTCATTTACGTTCGATCAGCCGGGTATATTTATGGTATCTCTAGGAGTTAAAGACGAAGAAGGGGCTTTGGGAAGTTCAAGTATTAAACTGAAGGTGGGTAATGCGTTACCTCAATTGATGGTTGATATAAATAGTAATAGCAGTTTTTATTGGGACAACAGTATCCTGAGCTATCAAATATCTGTGAGGGATGAAGAAGACGGAATCTTGGGAGAAGGGATTACGGAAGATGAGGTAATCACTACCATTGATTATCTTCAAGAAGGATTAGACAGGAATGTGATTGCGATAGAGCATGGCGCATTGAAACAGTTGGGTTTGGGCAAATCCTTGATCCAAAGTTCAGATTGCAGTTCTTGTCATCAAGATAAAAAGAAGTCTATTGGACCTTCTTTTTATGCGATTTCCAAAAAGTATCAAATGGATTCAGCGGCAAAAGAATATTTGGTTGAGAAGATTCAAAATGGCGGCTCCGGCGTTTGGGGAGAAGTTGCCATGGCAGCTCATCCGGCATTAGCCGATAGTGACGCAGGTTCAATGGTCGATTACATTCTTTCATTGGGTCGACAAGAAACAGTTAATGATCTACCTACATCTGGGAAGTATATTTTTCAAGAACATATGAAGAAGGAGAGCCAAGGAGTTTATGTCTTTACGGCCTCATATACGGATAAAGGAGGGGAAATGATCGGTCCTTTGACCCAGCAGCAAACATTGATCTTGAGAAAACCAATCATATCTGCGGTAAACTTTGATGATGGACTGAGGACACAATCTATGAATGTTGAGGCGGGTACGGTTCCTGGACTCGATGAGGCACTCGCGTTGGTTATTGGGGAGCCAGGATCATATTATGTTTATGAAGGTATTGATTTTAAGGGTATAAGTGCAGTGAACGTTACCATATTGCAACATCCTCAATATATGAGTGGGGGCATCTTGGAGTTGAGAATGGACAGTCTGGGAGGCACTATAATTGAGTCTCTGAATATTGAGCAAGGTCTTCTAGATTTAGGCCCCTCAGATTTAAAATTTAAGGTCTCTGAATTTGAGGGAATGCATGATTTATACATGTTATTTAGATCAGAAGAGACCAAGCCCATATGTGCGGTAACCGACATCACCTTTTTGAGGTGAAATTGATTGAAATAAGGTAGACTTAGGGATATTATGTTTTTCAAATACACGAGATCATCCAGTTTAACTGAATCGTCATAATAGGGCGGATTTTGTCAATTTTTTATGCTAAATCACCTGTTTTCAAAATGAAATATCCGTGTAGGTATTTGATCTAAATAGATCCAATCAACTGGCGCTAAATATTTGTAAATTCTATTATTTACATATTAATAAAAAATAGTCTTATAGTCCATTTTGGGGTTTGCTAGTTTTATCTTTTGATTTTATCTATGATATTTTGAGGGTGATTTCTATTTTTCTTACCCTGCTTTAATAGCCTTCACTGGTCATTAAAATATCAGTAGCGATATAGTTTTTTTCGGGTAGGGCAAACCATTTTCTCATTTTTGGAATTCTCATAGCTCCAACGCTGACGAGATCAGCTAACTCAATCAATTCACCACTTTTATCTGGCTTGATGAACCGATAGGCTTGTAGGCTATAATCATCTTTACTTAAAAAGAAGGTCCAGGTATCTTTTGGATACTTCACCTGAATGGTGAAGCAATCAATGCCTTTTATGGTTTCAGTATTTACGCTAGGCTGTAGAGGTGTATTGGCATCCATGAGCTTCATGGGTAGTCCCCATAGATACAGATAATAATCCCTCATCATAGCCGCTCGTTGGCAGGTAACGGACCCTTTTATAATAAAGCATGAATCAAGAGACATACCACTGATTTCCTCATCCCCGCGATTTAGTTTGAAATAGCCTGTCGAATTATCGATGAGTACTTGGGTCTTTCGAATAGCCTTTTCAGGCTGCTGCTCATGAAAATTTAGGATAGATTTAAACTGATTCCATTGATGCTCCGGATCATGGTATTCGATAGACTTGGCAAGTAGCTCTTCCGCAGTCAGTTTTCCTTGGGCATAAGTCCGGTTGAAGCCTACCCAAAAAATGAGGACCGTCATCAGGAATTGAATATAATTTCTCATAACTAATTATAAAAAAGTGAATTGTAGATAATAACAACGATCTCAATTTAAAACATTTTTATTGATTCATTTATTTTTCACATTTCTTTGTAAATATTTTAAATTACTTCAAAAAATATTTTATAGACGACATATGAATTACGCAGAGGGAATGTTTAAAGATGACATCTTTAAAGGAAAGGTAATAATTATCACAGGAGGAGGTACAGGATTAGGTAAATCAATGGCAACCTATTTTTCCAAGTTGGGAGCGAGTGTCATGATTTGTAGTCGAAAAATAGAGGTACTAGAAAAGACAGCGCAGGAAATCAATGAGCTGAGTGGAAATAAAGTGCTACCCCTGGCGTGTGATGTAAGGGATTACGATCAAGTCGAACAAGTCATTAAAACTACCCAGGAAACGTTGGGACCCATCGATGTGCTTTTAAATAATGCGGCAGGAAATTTCGTGAGCCCAACCGAAAGGTTATCCCATCGGGCTTTTGATACGGTGGTAGACATTGTACTCAAGGGTAGTTATAATTTCACATTGTGCATGGGGAAGAACTGGATTGAGAATAAAAAAGCAGGAACTATTTTGAATATTGTGACCACTTACGCATGGACGGGGTCAGGTTATGTGGTCCCTAGTGCAGCAGCAAAAGCGGGGATTTTGGCCATGACCAGATCCTTAGCAGTAGAATGGGCCAAATATGGCATCAGGAGTAATGCGATAGCCCCAGGTCCCTTTCCTACTGAGGGCGCATGGAGTAGGTTGATGCCTGGTAAATTAAGAGAGAAGTACGATCCAGCGCTTAAAGTGCCTTTGGGGAGGGTGGGAGACCATCAGGAGCTGGCCAATTTAGCAGCTTATCTCATATCAGATTTTTCTGCTTATGTCAATGGTGAAGTGGTGACCATTGATGGCGGAGAGTGGCTCAAAGGAGCAGGAGAATTTAATCAATTAGATCAAATTCCAGAGGAACTTTGGGATGCGATGGAGATGGCCCGAAACAAATCCGGATCCAAACTTAAAATGGCTTGGAATTATTTTATAGGAATGCGTAAAATCAGAAAAATGTAGATATCCTTTTAAATAAATTTCAACTTCAGGCATACCTTGATAAGTATATAATAGGTCATACTTACCACCATAGTATAAAACCAAAGATTAAGTTTCAGGGACCAAATTCCAGAAGTCATGCCCGTTTGAATGAAATTAAACAACCAGAATAATGAAAAAAGGGCGGTAATGCCATTTTTTTCGTTAACTAGTATTTTTTTCCAATTAAAGGTGGAGGTTGGGGACTTCCAAATAGAGAGATTGGGCCAAAAAGCGGGTCGTGATGAAGCCCAGTCATGGTAGAGATCTCCGAATTTATTAATTAAAAAAGATTCCTCTGCAAACATGATGCGTTCATAGTATACCCAATAAAGGAAAATAAAGGCGACCGTAAACCACAGGTCTTGGGTGAGTAGGCAGAGGCCCAGCCACATAAAGAAATTACCTAAATAGAGGGGATGTCTTACGATAGAGTAAATACCTTTTGTATTTAAAACATTGGCCACTTGTCCTTCCGTATTTCTACCTGAGGTTTTATCTGCCGAATATCCTACGGTGATGAATCGGATGAATTGGCCAAATAAAGCCACGGCTAAACAACCATAGGCATAATAATGGTGGGCCATAAATAGGTCGTTGTTTGAACGAAGCTTCAAAACAAAAACAAGCAAGGCCACGGATAATATGATCAAAGGGAGGGTTCCTCTGTATTTGAATAACAAGTTACCTTGTCTATTAAGTTCTTTGGCTAAAGACATATTTTAAAAATTAAGCTGCGCAAAGCTAATGAGAAAGTATGATAGGTGTTTAAATAATTCAATGAGAAGATTTTTAATCTTCCTGATAGAGCAATTCATCATTAGAAAAATCATAAAGTGTTAATCTTCTCAAATCGAAGTAAGCTTTCCAGTAGCTTCGAAGTGCAGCCAAATAGCTCCGCTTGGCTTCATCTTTTTCAGTCAGAGCAATATTTAAATTGGTGATGTCTATCTTCCCAATTAAGTATTGATTCTGAGAAACATTGTATCTTTCTTGTGCAACTAAATCAGATTTTTCAGAAATTTCAATTTGTGATTTCAATACTTCAAATTGGGCAACAAGTGTGGTTATTTCCTGAAGGAAACTCCGCTGATCTTGGGTGATCACATAAGATTCTAATTTTTTATTGGCCAAGGCGGTTTTCATACTCGCTTTATTTCGACCCCAATCTATGATGGGTATATTAAACTGAATATTTAATCTTTGCTGATTATTAGGTTCCTGAAAGGAATTTCTTAGATTTAGGCCGGTTCCCGTCAGGCCATAAGAGGCCGTCATGTCGAGTCGATAACGATCGTTTCTGGCTTGAGCAACTTGTCTGTCAGCTTCTAATTGACGTCTTTCAAATGCGATAAAGTCAGATCTATTGGCAGAAGCATAATTGATAGCTTCATCTATATTAACTTTTAAATCAGGTGTTTGGTTAGGGATGGTGAGGTTAAAAGCATCATTAATGCCAATGAACGTTTTAATTTCTAATTCAGAGGATTGTAAATCCAGTTTGGCTTGTGTCAATTGCTGCTGAGATCGGAGCAGCTGAAGTTCTACTTGGAGTAGTTTGTCTCTAGAGGTGGTTCCAATGTTATATCTTCCTTTTTCAATATTATAAATCGTATCATTTCGAATCAGATTGAAGTTAGCAATTTCAAATCCAATTTGTGCATCGAGATAGTCAAAAAAAAGGTCTACCGTTAAACTAGAAATATACTCCATTTCTTCTACGTAGGCGCGCTTAGATTCTTCATATCTCAGGGGTTCAGTCATTTTGTCCCATTTTAACTGGTTGAACCCTATGATGGGTTGATCAATCCTAATATTGATCAATGTACTATTCCATGAGCGTAAATTTTGTGGGATGTTTTTCCATCGATAAACATCAGAGTTGATGGATATTTGCCCTCCTGAAATGGCTAGGGGTTGTTGAAGACTTAGATTGGCATAGGTAAAAGTTTGTTCTTGCTCTTGAAATTCTATGGTACCATCGTCTAAGCGATTTTGGTTAAAGTCTCTATTATAACCTGGAGAATTGCCTTGCAGTCTGAGTTGTGGATTATAATTGGATTGATAATATTTATATTGCCAATACCTATTTTCTTTCCGCGTTTCTGCTTCTTTTGATCGCGTGGATTGTACTTTGACTTTCTGAATGATATCCTCGAGCGTATAATAAATTTGCCCATAGGAGGATAGACATCCAAAAGTAATACATAATGTGAATAGATATTTATTCATATCTCAATGAGGTTATAGGGTTTTGTTGTGCGGCTTTTCTTGCAGGCGCAATACCAAAAATTAAGCCAATCAAAGTAGCGACACCAAACGATATGAAAATTGAACCAAAGGAAATGAGGGTAGGGATTTTAGCAATGGTACTGACCCCATAGGCCATCAGAATACCTGTGAAAATACCAATAATGCCTCCTGTGGCACTGATCATGATGGCCTCAAACATGAATTGAAAAACAATATCTGTCTTTTTTGCTCCAATGGATAGTCTTAGGCCGATCTCTTTGATCCGTTCCAATACAGAAGCCAGCATGATATTCATAATGCCAATACCGCCCACAAGTAGAGAGATACCTGCTATGGCCCCTAAAACATAATTAAAAATATCATTGGTGCGTTGTTGTTGTTTGAGTAATAACTCTGGAATTTCGATCTCATAATCCACCACATCAAAATGTTTTCGCGCAAGCATCCGTGCTATGATGTCGGCAGTAGCGGATAATTTTTCTGTTTCTGCCACTTGGAGTACCAGGCGATCTAATTGATGATAATTGGTAGTGGATATCTTTTCATCATCTGCATTATTGATCATTGATTTGGTGATAAGGTCTCGGTTTTCATACCTGATCAATACGGTCTTAAGGGGTACATAGACGTCCATATTATAATCTCTTATCCCCAATCGTTTAATACTGTTTTCAGAAATAATTCTTTGCTCGAGGACACCCATTACGGTAAGCCATTGGTTACCACATTTTAGTTTTTTCCCGATGGGATTTTCTGAGGGGAAAAATTTTGCTTTTATAGATTTACCAATGATACAGACCGGCATACCATGAATTAAATTTTGTTCGTTGAACATATGCCCTTCTTCAAGTTCAAAATTGAAGAGTTTGAAATAGGGCGGTTCAACGCCTACGAGTTTGGCTGACCTACGAACACCATTGTTCATAATATAGGTGTCCTGTACGATTTCTGGACTTATGGCCTGGATGTCAGGAAGCATATCAGCGATAGAGTTTTTATCTTTTAAGGTGAGGCCAGGAGAGTATTTATTTTTTTCTTTGTTGAAAGGGTCTTCTGCTGAAACTGCTTCTTCTTTTTGTTCAACAATAGGCTTTATGACGATATTGTTAAGACCTACCAATTTTATTTGATCAATAATCTCTTTTTGAGCCCCATTACCAATGGCAAGCATGGCAATTACTGCAGCTACTCCAAATATGATGCCCAAGCCCGTTAAAATGGATCGAACACGATTGGAAAGGACCGCTTCAAAAGCAATATTAAGATTGGCTATCAAGCGTTCTTTGTCGGGAAAATTATTTTCCATACTAGGCTTCATGATCAAAAAGGTTTTGAAGAAGAATTTAGACCTAGCTGCTTTGACGCTTCTGTTTTGACTTCAGATAAGCGAATGATGTCTTGATCTTCCGCTTCTTTAATTTTACTTAAATAGACTTCATCCCCGAAGGCCAGACCCTCGAGAATGATGACCTCATCACTATTGGTTTCTCCGATGATGACTTCCTTTTTAATCACATTAATGCCGCTTTTTTGGTAGACGTATGTTACAGAGTCTTGATAATTATACAGACATTCAAGCGGAATAAACAAGGCATCTTGGTGTGTTTGGGTAATGATTATATTTGACGTAGTCATGGATGGCTTGATCAATTCATCTGCACTTAATAGTTCAACGCTTACTTTAAATACTTTAGCATCGGAGTTAGGCCTTTGCTCTCCCACATTGGCTACTCTGATTACTTTTCCTTCTATTTTTTTTTCGGGAAAGGCATCTAAACCTATTTCAACTGGTTGATTTTTTTTGATTTTACGGATATCTACTTCATTGACGTAGGTTTGGGACAACATGACGGACAAGTCCGGGAGGGTGGCTACGATTGGGTTCCATGCCCCAATTTGAGAACCAATTTTTACTGTACCTTCAGAATCTTTATAATAGATGAGCATCCCGTCCTCAGGTGCATAAATCATAAATTTTTGTGTCAATTCTTTTAATCCTTTGAGTTCCAGACCTTGCTTTTTGAGTGAAGCTGTGACTTCGGTCATTTTAGCAACATTTTGCTTTTGCTTAATGAAATAATTTTCTTGGGCTTGTTGATGTGCTCTGGTTGCTTTTTCTACTTCTATTTCGGCTTTTTTGATGGTAGCGGGTGGCTCGAATTGGGATTGTTCTAAGGTCATTTCACGCTCTTCAATTTCGTAGGCTAGATTGATAAGGTCATCTCTTGACTGGCGCATTTGGAGGGTAGTATCCAGTTGGGTTTGAACGAATTGGGATTGAATTTTATCATATTCAATCTGATATTCACTCAGTTTATTGGTGAGTTCTGAGGCATCCAATCGAGCGACATAGTCACCCTTCTTCACATAAGTTCCTTCTTCAATCATATCTTGAATAGTAACTTGCCAGATGCGGTGAGACCTTAAGCCTTTGGGACCTTGAATTTCTACAGAATTCTTCGCTTCTAATTCCCCGGTTGTGATAACATCAACAATGAATAGACCTTTTTTAACTTCGATGAGTATGTTGTCGCTATTTTTTGAGGGTTGGTTGAAAAATAAAACGCTGCCTATGATTAGAATTGAAAGGGCGATACCGATGCGGATGTTTTTTTTATTCATTTTGAGTCTTTAATAGAATGATTTTTTAATATGATTGAATCAATATCTTTAACTTAATCCATTATAAGCCATTAATCCAGTAAGTTCTTATTTTATTTTCTTGTGGAGTCGCCTCCTTTGTAATAAATAATTCATCTGGGTATTGGTATTGATAGGTTTCCGCTTTTGCCTTTCTTTTTAAGATTTTAGTTTTGCCTTTGATTTCTCGAATCAACTCGATCTTTACTTTTGTATCAGCGATCGTATTTTCTTGAAAGTCATAGAGCAGGTCTCTCCAAGTGTCAATGTTGAGTTCGTTGCCGTTGAGTTTGTAAAATATATCGTTTTGTTGGAAACCAATTTGGGTTCCAAAATCATCAAGGTTATCTGTGGCCAATGCGAGAATTTGATTGTTATCATTTAGGCCTAATTTGAAATTACCCCACATGGCCAATCTTTTTTCACCACCGTCCCGCAGCGATATTCCAGTCCAAGAAAGGTATTCTTCTAGAGGTAAAGGTTCATTACCTTGAACATAACGATTGAAAAACACCCCAATTTCAGGATAAGTCATTGCGGTGATTACATCGATTAACTCGCTATCCTTAAAGGCATTTTCTTTGCCATATTTATGGGATAGTTGTTTGAGAAGGCCCGCTAAATTTAAGGTTCCTTTAGAATATTTGATCAGGGCTAGGTCTAAGCATACCCCTATCAGGGCTCCTTTTTCATAGACATTTCGATACATGTCTTTGAATTCAGGTTCCAGTATTTTTTGACTCATTTTGGTAAATGAAACCAAAGGATAGACTGAAGCATTTGTGATTTTTTCTTGAATTTCCTCTAAAAAGGTTTCCATATCATAGAGTCCTTGTTGCACTTGCATATGTATAGAATTATATTCGGTGATGCCTTCATAAAGCCAAAGGTGCCGCGACATTTCGGGTGTTATATAATTGAAATTATGGATCTGTTCAGAATGAATACTTAAAGGGGTAACGATATGAAAAAATTCATGGGCAGCTACATCTCTCACAAATTGGGGTAATTGATCGGCCACCGATTCTGGGAGCGTATAAAAGGAGGAGTAAGAATGCTCTAGTGCACCCATGGCTTTTGATAAACTTTCATAGTCCATTAGGTAAATGAGATAGGCATATTTCTTTACCGGTAAGGTTCCACCGAGATAATTACTTTGAGCTACCATCAAGTCTTCAATATTTTCCATGATATCGTGTGCACTGACGACTTTTTGTGGAGAGAATACTGAAATGAGAATTTCTGCACCTGCTATATTTTTGGTGAGAGTATCTGGTTGATTGTACATGATGGGACCGTCCACTAAAAAATTATAATCAGCCGCGAAATAAATATCAAGTGTATCGTTTTGGACGTTCTTCTCCAGTGCAGTAGCCCCATAGGTGTCTTTAGAATGAATAATGTTCAGCTCAAAGGGGACCTCTTTATAGCCATCTATGTATCCAATGATGCCAAAGTTGTTAAGCACAAAAACATTCCTATCGGCTTCAAAACTAGTACCTCCTGGCTCGAAGATAAAATCTTCATCATAGCCTTCCATACGGTCAAAAGTATCGTCAATCCAATATTCAACACGACTGGGCTTGCCTGAGATCAACCACCTATTGGTTGAGATTTCAGATACTTCGAGGGTATTTTCTAGGTGATCAAAGGCATTGAAAGTATGTACAAATCGGCCAAAGTCTGAAATACGGTAAGTTCCGGGTACAATTTTGGGTAGATGAAACTCTACCGTATCCTCTTGAATGTCAGGTAAGTTCATCACCACATATAATCGGTCTTCTTTTGAAGCGGTGAGATCTATATTAATTTGGTAAGGGCCTTGAGCGGCAGCGTAGAGTATTTGAAAGCAGACTAATAAATAAAAGATTATTTTCATATCAAAAAATCAAACGCTAATGTAGTTTACATTGATCGTTTAGCTTTTGTTTCGATCAAAAAATATATGAATGGTAAGTTAAACTACGTTAAAATCGAATGAAAATTTATTTAGTCCCGTTTTTTTTGCGGCCATGCTCTGTCAAATAGATCTTCCTCAATCTGATGGACTTAGGAGTAACTTCCACGTATTCATCTTTTTGAATGTATTCCAAGGCTTCTTCTAAGCTGAATTTTTTGGGTGGGGGTAACTTGACATTCGTATCGGTACCTGAGGTACGCATGTTGGTTAATTTCTTCCCTTTTTGAACATTAACGACCAGGTCATTACTTCTACTATGTTCACCTATCACTTGCCCCATGTAAAGATCTATACCTGGATCTATAAAAAAGGAGCCTCGATCTAACAATTTGTCTAAGGCAAAGGGTGTCGCAGGTCCGTTTTCAATGGAAATCAGGGATCCATTGATACGTCCAGCAATTTCACCTTTGAAGGGCTGATATTCTTTGAAACGATGGGTCATCACAGCTTCTCCAGAGGTCGCGGTGAGCATATTATTTCTGAGCCCAATCAGTCCCCTCGCCGGGATATCAAATTCCAAATGTTGAATATTGCCTTTGGGTTCCATAATGTTGAGCTCACCTTTCTTTTGTGAGGCCAATTCGATTACCTTTCCAGACAATGCATCTGGTACGTCTACCACGAGATGTTCGATCGGTTCCATTTTCACGCCATTTTCCTCTTTGAACATCACTTGAGGCTGGCCAATCTGAAATTCATAGCCTTCTCTACGCATCGTCTCTATGAGGACCGAAAGGTGCAAAACCCCTCTGCCATAAACTAAAAATTTATCTTCAGTATCCGTTTCTTCTACCCTTAGCGCTAAATTTTTTTCTATTTCCTTCATGAGACGTTCTCTAAGATGGCGAGAGGTGACAAACTTGCCTTCTTTTCCAAAGAAGGGTGAATCATTGATGGAAAACATCATGCTCATGGTAGGCTCATCAATAGCAATTCTTTCTATCACTTCAGGATGCTCAAAATCCGTCACCGTATCTCCAATTTCAAAGTCTTCGATACCTGTAATGGCACAAATATCACCACAATGAACTTCAGAAATTTTGTTTTTACCCAAGCCTTCAAAAACATGAAGTTCCTTGACCTTGACGCGTTTCATACTGCCATCACGCTTACTGAGGCCTACTTGCATGTTTTCTTTGATCGTACCTTGTGAAACGCGACCTATGGCGATTCGTCCGGTAAAAGCCGAAAAATCTAGAGAAGTAATTTGCATTTTAAGAACGCCTTCCTTGATGGGTGCAGGAGGGATGATTTCAATTATTTTATCGAGGAGTGGGGTGATGTCGGTCGTCGGCTCCTTCCAATCATTGCTCATCCAGCCTTGTTTTGAAGAACCATATAAAGTATGAAAATCTAATTGATCTTCTGTAGCATCCAATGAATACATCAATTCAAATACTTGCTCATGTACTTCATCAGGCTTGCAGTTTTCTTTATCTACTTTATTGACCACAATGATTGGCTTTAACCCTAAATCTAAGGCCTTACTCAAAACAAATCTAGTTTGCGGCATGGGACCTTCAAAGGCATCCACCAATAAAATCACGCCATCTGCCATTTTGAGAACGCGCTCTACTTCTCCGCCAAAATCAGAGTGACCTGGGGTGTCAATGATATTGATTTTAATTCCTTTGTAGTTTATCGAGACATTTTTAGATAGAATAGTAATCCCTCTCTCACGCTCTAGGTCATTGCTGTCTAGAATTAAATCTACTTTTTCTTCGGTTTCCCGTAAAAGCTGAGAGTAATAAATGATTTTATCCACCAAAGTGGTTTTTCCGTGGTCAACGTGTGCTATGATGGCAATGTTTCGAATCTCTTGCATAGTGTATTTCAATCAGCCGCAAAATTACCCTATTTATAAATGAAAATACTTATGGAATCTCTAAATAATAATTAATTGCACTCTTAAGTGATTTGGCATCCTTTATATTTGCTAACGAAATAAGATTTTAGATGACCGAAAAAAAGTTTAATAAATATACTGTTACAGCCGCACTACCTTATGCCAATGGGCCCGTGCATATAGGACATTTAGCTGGAGTATATGTGCCTGCTGATATTTATGTGAGGTATTTAAGGGGTGTGGGTAGAGATGTAGCATTCATCGGAGGTTCCGATGAACATGGAGTAGCCATTACTTTGAAGGCGAGAAAGGAAGGCAAAACTCCGCAGCAAATTGTAGACCGGTATCATGAGATGATAAAAAACTCTTTTGCGTCCTTCGGCATTAGTTTTGATATTTATTCACGTACCAGTTCTTTGCAACACCATAAAACAGCGTCCGCTTACTTCGATAACCTTTATAAAAAAGGAATTTTTGAAGAAAAAGAAAGTGAGCAGTTTTATGATGAAAAAGCAGATCAATTCTTGGCTGATCGCTACATCAAGGGTACGTGTCCCACGTGTTCATTTGCCGAAGCTTATGGTGATCAATGTGAAAATTGTGGCTCTACCTTAAGTCCTAGCGAATTGATCCATCCCAAATCTATGCTTTCAGGTGAAGTGCCTGTTATGAAAGCTACCAAGCATTGGTATTTCCCATTGGAAAAATACGAGAATTTTTTACGAGAATATATTTTACGGGACCATAAAGAATGGAAATCCAATGTTTCAGGTCAATGCAAAAGTTGGTTAGACGGTGGATTGAGAGCGAGACCCATGACCCGAGATTTGGATTGGGGGATCAAGGTACCCATCAAGGGAGCTACAGGAAAAGTACTTTATGTTTGGTTTGATGCACCGATAGGTTATATCTCTGCGACCCAGGAGTGGGCTGCGGCCAAAGGTAAAAATTGGGAAGATTATTGGAAAAAAGAAGATACCAAACTGGTCCATTTTATAGGTAAAGATAATATTGTCTTTCATTGCATTATTTTCCCATCAATATTGAAGGCCGAGGGTAGTTATATTTTACCAGACAACGTGCCTGCCAATGAGTTCTTGAACTTAGAAGGGAATAAAATTTCTACTTCCCGAAATTGGGCCGTTTGGCTTCATGAATATTTGGAAGATTTCCCTGACAAGCAAGATGTCCTACGGTATGTACTCACGGCTAATGCTCCCGAGACCAAAGACAATGACTTTACTTGGAAAGATTTTCAAACTCGAAATAACAGCGAGCTGGTGGCTATTTATGGCAATTTCGTAAACCGCGCCGTCGTACTTACCCATAAGTTTTTTGAAGGAAAAGTCCCCGAGCAACAAGAACTCCAAAAGGTTGATGAAGATGCGTTGCAGGCCTTGAGTGCCTTTCCAGACAGAATAGCCAGTGCTTTGGAACGTTTCAAATTTAGAGAAGCGCTCAATCACCTCATGGATTTGGCGCGTTTGGGTAATAAATACCTAGCAGAAACTGAGCCCTGGAAATTGATTAAAACAGATCCAGAACGCGTTCCAACCATTTTAAATATAAGTTTACAAATGGCCACTTCGTTGGGGCTACTGTCGAAACCTTTTTTACCGAATACTCATGATAAATTAAGTAAAATTTTAAATTTTGGAGATTTGAATTGGCAGGATGCAGGTCGTTCAGATAATTTAAAAAAAGCGACCGTATTGGGTCCTGCTGTATTACTATTCGAAAAGATAGAAGATGAGATCATTGAAGCCCAGATTAAAAAACTTATGGATACTAAAGAAGAAAATGAAGCGGCAGCCGTGCAAATAACACCTGTTAAAGAGGAGATTAATTATGATGATTTTATGAAAATGGATCTGAGAGTAGGGGAGATATTGACGGCAGAACCAGTTCCTAAATCCAATAAATTACTCAAATTTACCGTTGACACAGGGCTGGATCAACGGACCATCGTGAGTGGTGTAGCTAAGCATTTTAGTCCTCAGGAGATGATCGGAAAGAAAGTAACGGTGCTTTTAAATCTGGCATCTCGCAAGATTATGGGGATCACATCACAGGGCATGCTTCTTTTTGCCGAAAACGAGGATGGAAGCCTTAAATCAGTGGCACCAGATACCACTGCCACCAATGGTGCAGGGATCAGTTAATACGGCAGACAATTTCAGGGTAGAACTTTTAAGGCATTTTGATCCATAGGGTTTTGATCAGATACAATCCTAAGAGGTGAATGATCTTCTAGAATACCTTGGTTAACTCTTTTTGGAGATTTTATATAATAGATTTACTGAGGTTTCTAATTTTTATTAGATTTTCCAAAACAAATCATCAAATCTTTTACAAAACGCCTTATATCCTCAGTGAATAGTTCACATCCGAAGGTATGGCATACGTCCAATTTAATTTTGTGTAATGGATTTGAGCTACGACAAGATCAAGAAGTTATACAGGAAGAAAAATTATAAACACAGTACAGGAACGTACCATTTGAATATTTTTGGTATCCGAGAATTATGTGGTGAAAAGGATACTTTCAACGATTTTAAAGATGATCTGTGTGTCAAGAAGGTGGATAGATACCAATATGCTACTGATCAGAAAGCGGTATATAATTCATGAACATAAACGTATTTTAAAGAACAATAAAATAGCGCCTAAAAGATAAAAAGGGTCAAAAAAAATAGAAGTATTATATTTTTAATACAACACCTCTATTGGATATAAATTTAAGATAACTTTTTCAATAATTACAGCAACCAAACATTAACGATTCAACCTCTTTTCTTCAAAGGTCACATCTTGATTTTTTCGGTAGTGAATGCGGTAATAGACCAAGCATTCATCGGCTCCCGCTTCTAAAACTGCTTTTTGAGCAATTTCAGAGATCATCATAAGGTCTTCGTATTTACCTTCCATTACGGTTTCAAAAGGGGTTATTTCGTATTTTACACCACTCTGTTGGATGATATCAATGGCTCGGTCTATTAAGGCATAAGTATCATGAGAACTGCTTTTAGGGACAATTTGAATGCCAAGGGTAATGAGATGATCTGTCATTTGACAAAAGTACTACATTGCTTCGGAAATGATCCAACCTGCCGTCCAACAAGCTTGAAAATTAAACCCGCCCGTCAGCGCATCAATATCTAATACTTCTCCTGCGAGGTATAAACCCGGATATCTTTTGGCTTCCATGGTTTCGAAATTAATCTCACTCAAATCAATACCACCTGCGGATACAAATTCTTCTTTGAAAGTACTTTTTCCAGTTACTTGAAAAAGGGCCTGAGTGAGTTCCTCTATCAATTGATTTTGAGATTTTTTAGTCAATGCAGCAAATGGAGTTTCGGTAAGTTTAAGTTTTTGAACCAATCTTTCCCAATACCGATTCGGTATTTGATTCGTTTTATAATTTTTGATCAACTTTTTGGGATGTGCTTTTTTCAGTTGATCAATGATTTCGTTCAATGCCTGAGCCGTTTGCCCTGAAAAGTTAATTTGTATCTGAAAGTCATAATTACGCTCATTGAGCAGCAGCGCAGCGATAGAGGATAATTTAAGAATGGCAGGTCCACTGAGACCCCAATGGGTTACCAGTAAGGGCCCTGTTTCAGTAAATTTACTACCGATTACTCGTACGGTAGCTTTTGGGAAGGAGGTGCCGGGTAATTCATTAATTCTATCATCTTGAATGTTGAAGGTAAACAAGGATGGGACAATCGGCGTCGTCTTTAGACCTAGTTCGGTAAGTAGGCGCCAGCCGCTTTTCGTTGCACCTGTACTGAATACAACGGCATCGGCGGCGCGTATTTCTGTGTCTGTATGTATGAGCCAATCGGTGGATTTAACTATTTTTTTTACCGCACAATTGCGAATCAATTCGATACCCAAAGTATCCATTTCTTTTTCAAAGCAATCGATAATCGTTTGCGAATTATTGGTTGTCGGGAAGACGCGTTGATCTACCTCTTCATGGGTAGCTACCCCTCTTTTATAAAGCCAGTCTTGCATGTCCTTGGTACTAAACCGCTCAAAAGGCTTATAGAGTTTTTTTTGACCGCGGGGATAGAACTTGATCAAATCACCTGGTTTTTGGCGTCCATTGGTCACATTACATCTGCCACCTCCTGATATTTTTACTTTGGTAAGGGTTTTTGATGTTTTTTCGATAAGGGTAACTTGATATTTTGGATTTTTGTCTTTGATGTTGATGGCTGAAAAATAGCCTGCAGCACCCCCACCGATTACAATGATTCTTTTCTCCATCAGCTATGGATTGTAGGATTCGATAACCGAGTATGGCCATAAAATATTATCCATTGAATTGATTCATAGCATTTTCAACACCTTGGGTACAAAAGGTAAGCGCGGCATCAATGGCGCAATCCATATCTAAGACAAGGGCTTCTATTTCTTTCTGGTTAAAGGGTGAAAGGACATAGTCTATTTGCCTACCTTGCCTAAAGTCATCGCCCACCCCAAATCTTAGTCTTGGATAATCTTGGCCACCGATCAATTCTTGAATGTTCTTGAGACCGTTGTGACCTCCTGCAGACCCTTTTTGTCTCATTCTTAATTTCCCATAAGGTAAAGCTAAATCATCGGTGATGATCATTATGTTCGGTTTAGCCACCTTTAAGTCTTGCATCCAGTAGTGAACCGCACGACCACTTAAATTCATGAAAGTACTTGGTTTGAGCAGGTAGATACTTCTTCCTTTATGCTTCAATAGTGCCCAAAATCCATACCGACCCTGTTCGAATTTAATTTTTTTTTGGTCGGCCAATCGATCCAAAATCAAAAAACCAATATTGTGACGGGTGAGTTCATATTCGGCACCTGGATTCCCTAGACCAACGATTAAATATTTCATGAATGCTTCTTAGAGCTCATTTTTAATTCAATGATATACATTTTTTTCAGCGAATCATCTTATTTATAAGATACTATCTTTTTTCCTAATAAATTTATTCATAAAACAAAAAAAACCCACCTCGTTGGTGGGTTTTTTTTGTTATAAATTATTATTGATCCAATGATCAATCTTCTTTTTCTCCTGCATTTTCTGCGGTTTCTGCATTTTCTGCGGTTTCTGCATTTTCTGCATTTTCTTGCTCTTCATCTTCAGATTTCAATGCTCTAGGAACATCAACGGAACAAATAGATACCAGAGAGCTCGTCAAAACATCATATTTTTGCGGTGCTAAATCTCCCACTTTTATGGTTTTACTCAACTCAAGTTTTGAAATATCCACATTAATACTTTCTGGCATATCCTTAGGAAGTGACTTGATATTTAACCTTGGCATTTTCATCACCAATCGACCTCCTGTCTGTACTCCTGGCGCCGTACCTTCGGTTACCACGGGAATACTCATTTTGATAGGCTTATCCTCAAAGAGCTCTAAAAAATCTGCGTGGAGGATTACTTCACTTACTGGGTGAAATTGAATATCTTGAAGGATGGCTTTTTTAATTTCCCCTTCAATATTAAGTTCAACAAAACGTGCGTCTGGCGTATAAACCACATCACGAAAAAGTATCATGGGTGCAGAAAAATGAATTTGCTCTTTACCACCATATACTACACAAGGAACAAAACTTTCACCTCTAAGTCTTTTAGATTCAGCTTTGCCAAGATTTGCTCTTTTATACCCTATAATCTCAACCGTTTTCATATGTTTATTAATTAATTTAAATAAAAAGTTCACTTATTGATTCATGACTGTGTACTCGGCGTACTGCTTTCGCAAATAAGCCTGCCACACTCAATATCTTTATTTTGTCATTTTGTTGCTTTTGAGGAATTGAATCAGAAACAACCACTTCTTCCAATACCGATGCCGCAATCGTTTCATGGGCTTTACCGGATAATATACCATGGGCACAAACGGCTCTTACCGACTGAGCACCTTTTTCTTTTATCAAGCTCGCTGCTTTACTAATGGTTCCTGCCGTATCGATCATGTCATCTACTAACACGACATTTTTTCCTACTACGTCACCAATTACCGTCATGGAAGCCACTTCATTGGCTCGCTTTCGTTGTTTATCACAGATGACAATTTCTGCATTAAAAAATTTTGCGTAAACCCTGGCTCTTGCACTTCCGCCAACATCCGGGGAAGCAAATACGAGATTGTCTAAATTTTTGGCCTTGAGATAAGGTACAAAAATAGCGCTCGCATCAAGGTGATCTACGGGAATATCAAAAAAACCTTGAATCTGACCCGCATGCAAATCCATAGTCATCAATCGATCTGCTCCAGATGCTGAAAGCAAGTTGGCGATCAGCTTGGCCCCAATGGCGACGCGGGCTTTATCTTTCCTATCTTGTCTGGCATAACCAAAATAAGGTACCACAACGGTAACATATTTGGCACTGGCCCTGCGTGCGGCATCTATCATTAAAAGTAATTCTAAGATGTTATCAGCTGGGGGTGTAGTGGACTGAATTAAGAATACTTCACAGCCTCTTATGGACTCATTGTAACTTACATGAATTTCACCATCGCTAAATTTTTGGGAGGTAATGGCTCCTAGGGGATTGTCATAAGCGATAGCTATTTTCTCAGCTAATGCTTGCGTTCCTTTTCCCGCAAAAAATTTAACAACGGTCATGTTAATTGTATTATCTCTTACTTTTTTAAAAGCAAAGAGGTCAAGTGATTAGAGTTGGCCTACTAGGGCTCGAACCTAGACTCTTCTGAACCAAAATCAGACGTGTTGCCAGTTACACCATAGGCCAATTAGACGGCAAAAATAGAATTTATTTATTGAAATTAAAAAGCCATTTTTGAATATTAATTATTTTTTGTCATTATTTTACTTTTTCTGCTACCCATTTTCGGGCATTTACAAATGGTTCCATCCACGGACTGACCTCCTGGGCCATTTTATTTTGATGATGACTCCAATTCCAAGGAAAGAGCGATCGCTCCAAATGGGGCATCATCGCGAGATGTCTCCCGTCTTTGGAAGACAGCGCAGCCGCTCCAAAAGAACTTCCATTGGGATTTCCAGGGAATTCATCATAGCTGTATTTCAAAGGGATCTTATAGGTGTTTTCATTACCCTTTAAATCAAATCGACCCTCGCCATGTGCTACCCAAATACCTAATCTACTTCCTGATAATGAATTTAACAAAATAGAATCATTGGGCTGAATAGTCACATTGATAAATGCGGACTCAAATTTACCCGAAAGATTGTGGCGTAATTGTGGATGATGGGTATCCATTGGATATATTTTTTTCAGTTCCATCATTAATTGACATCCATTGCATACGCCTAGACTGAGGGTATCATCACGATCATAAAAATCGTCAATTGCTTTTTTTGCCTTTGGATTGTACAAAAATGAACCAGCCCAGCCCTTTGCAGAGCCCAACACGTCAGAATTTGAAAAACCACCCACAAAAACGATAAAGTTAATGTCGGTTAAATCTTCTCGGCCTGCAATAAGGTCGGTCATGTGAACATCCTTGACATCGAATCCCGCCATCCAAAGTGCATAAGCCATTTCACGGTCTCCATTGACGCCTTTTTCTCGAATGATTGCGGCACGAAGACCCGAAGATGATTTTCTGTCTAAATCAATCCCATAACTGCTCAGTTTACCGTCAAAACCTTGAGGATAGGTATAAGTTAATGGCTGTTGAGTATAGTTAGTGAATCTAAGTTTAGCGAGTTCTGGTAACGTTTGCTTGGTATCTAGCAGGAAGGAGGTATGGCTCCATTTATTTCTGTAATCATCTATATTTAGGTCAAGAATAAGATCCTCTTGGGTCACACTCAATTGGCGATGGGTAGTGGGTTTCCCAATAGGATAAAAAACAACAGATGAAGCTTGGAGTACAGAAAGGGCCGCAGCTTTTACTTGCAATATAACCGCCGGTTTTTCAGCAAAAAGAAGTTTAACAACATCTGATTCTGGAATATTGGATAAATCAATTTCCATGCCGCCAGATTGATTTGGAAAGTTCATTTCGAGCAGTGTGGTAATTAAACCACCTGAAGCAACATCATGACCTGCCAGAATGAGGTCATCATGAATGAGTTGCTGTACGAAATCAAAGGTCAATTTAAAGGTAGCTGCAGAGACATCCGGAGTTTGATCCCCAAGTATGTTTTGCGTCTGACCCCAACTGCTGCCACCTAAATCAAACGTTCCTCCTGAAAAATCAATATAGACCAATATCGATTCTTGTTGCGGTTGGATGGCGGGTAGGATTACTTTCCTAATGTCGCTTACCTCAGCCCCTGCGCTCACAATAACGGTACCTGGTGCCATTACTTTTTGTCCATCAGGATATTTTTGAGTCATGGACATGGAATCTTTTCCTGTCGGTATGTTGATGCCTAGTTCGGAGACAAATTCACTAATTTCTTTAACGGCTGTATATAATCGGCTATCCTCTCCTTCATTTTTAGCAGGCCACATCCAATTAGCACTCAGAGAAATCCCTTTCATACCATGTGTTAAGGGAGCAAATACCAGGTTAGTTAATGCTTCGGCAACCGATAATCGGGAGCCTGCACCTGGATCGATTAAAGCGGCTGCTGGTGCATGTCCAATGGATGTTGCGGCCCCTTTGTAACTCTTAAAATCGAGGGCCATCACGGCAACATTATTTAAAGGAATTTGAACTTCACCTACGGTTTGCTGTATCGCTACTTTTCCCGTGACGGAGCGATCTACTTTATTGGTCAACCAATCTTTACTAGCCACAGCTTCTAGTTTAAAAGTCGCTTGGATCATTTCTTCTAACCGAGAAGCATCATAATGGCCACTTTTAAAAGTTTTATTAAGCGTTTTACCTTTGATCACAGTGGTGGGAGAAGCACCAAAAAGATGTTCTAATTTAAGGTCGAAAGCTTTTATTTTTTGATCATTGATAAAAAGTAACCGTTGATCAGATGAGGTAGTGCCCACCTCATAATAAGGGGCTCTTTCCCGAAAGGCTACTTGTTTAAGATATTTGGTATGTTCCTCTCCGATGACCAGACCCATTCTTTCTTGAGACTCATTACTTAAGATTTCTTTATCGGAAAGGGTAGGGTCACCCAGGGGAAGCTTATTTACGTTTATTTCTCCTCCCGTATCTTCTACCAATTCGGAGAGACAGTTTAAATGACCTCCTGCACCATGATCGTGGATGGAGATGATCGGGTTGTCTTCAAGTTCGGTCATGGCTCGGACCGCGTTGGCCACCCGTTTTTGCATTTCCGGATTTGAGCGTTGTACTGCGTTGAGTTCTATTGCATTTTTAAAGGCACCTGTTTCCACTGAAGAAACCGCTCCGCCTCCCATACCAATGCGATAATTATCACCTCCTAAAACAATGATTTTTTTATCAGGTGTAACCTTTTGTTTTAGGGCTTCTTTACGTTTTCCAAACCCGATGCCACCTGCCAACATAATTACTTTATCAAAGGCATAAATTTGATCATTTTCCTCGTGTTCGAAGGTCAGTACCGATCCGCAAATCAGGGGCTGACCAAATTTGTTGCCAAAATCACTGGCACCATTAGAGGCTTTGATTAGGAGTTCTTCAGGAGATTGATAGAGCCATTTTCTTGCCTTGATTTGCGTCTCCCAGTCGCGACCGTTTTCCGACCGAGAATAAGCCGTCATGTAAACGGCAGTACCCGCCAAAGGCAAACTCCCTTGGCCACCTGCCAGTCGATCTCTTATTTCACCACCGGCGCCAGTTGCGGCACCATTGAAAGGTTCTACGGTAGTGGGAAAATTATGAGTCTCTGCTTTCAAAGAGATGACTGAATCAAAATCTTTGGTTTCGAAATAATCAGGTTTGTCTTGTGATTTGGGAGCAAATTGTTCGATTCGTGGTCCTTGAATGAATGCGACATTATCCTTGTACGCTGATACGATGAAGTTAGGGTGATCGTTGGAGGTTTTTTTAATCCACTGAAACAAAGTTTTTTCTTTGGCTTTACCGTCGATGATAAAATCCCCATTAAAAATTTTATGTCTACAATGCTCTGAGTTGACTTGCGAGAATCCAAAAATTTCCGAATCAGATAGCGGCCTGCCGATCTCTTCTGAAACCCCCATGAGGAAGGTGATTTCTTCTTCACTTAATGCCAAGCCCTGTGTTTCATTAAACGAATGAAGATCTTCTACAGCGGTTATGGGTTCAGGCTTTTGATCTAATGAATAAATCTCTTGATTTAAGATCGCATATTTTTGCTCAAGCATGGGATCAAAATGAGTTTGATCTTTTTTAAATGCTTCAATACGGTAAATGCCTTCAATATTGCAATTTTGAGTAATTTCTACGGCGTTGGTACTCCATGGAGTAATCATTTCTTTTCTGGGCCCGTTGAAGGGGCCTGAGACCTCAGCATTTCCGAGGTACTCAGCGCCAGAGAACAACCAAGATAATTTATCTAAGTCTTCGGTTTTGAGGTGAGAATGGCTACCTACCGAGAGGTATTTAGTTACGGATTTTTTAAAAAAGTAGATCATTTCGCTTATAAAAAGGTGTAAAAATAGTTTAAAATTTGGGCTTTGCTATGCCTTTTTATGAGGATTCGTTTCAAGATTTTGAATATAAGCTAAAACGGCTGGATGAACGGGTATTTTATGATGCTTTTCTTTCAGTACCGTATAAGTTTCAAATGTTAATACAGGCGTGATTTTATCCATCCGTATAAGAGGATCTTTAGCCCCCAAAAAAACATGAATATGAGATGACTGTGCTAAGAAAAGTTTTAATAATTTACTTGAAAATGAGATATCCCTAAAGTAGGTCCATGATCGATACACTTTTTTGAGTGCATCTTTAGTAGAAAGTTCTTTGTGGATGAACCGACTCATTGAGACGTCTATCAATCCCATATATTTAAGGGCGCCCATAAGGAAATGGAATTGCTTAAAGTTTTGGGTCAGATAATTAAATAAAAGTCGGGTAGGCCAAGTGGTGCTGATAAGATACCAGGGAGATTTGTAAAAACCGTCTGGAGCAATTAAGATTAATTGGGAGACATGTGTTGGAAAATAGATAGCTAAAAAGAGGGCAAATTTTCCCCCTAAGCTGAACCCTGCCACATAGAAGTTTTTGATTTGCTCTTTTTTGATAAACATTGACATGAGAGTAAACCAATCGTTTGGGCTTAATTTTTTTTCTGGCCCTGTACTTTCACCATGGAAGACGAGATCAAAAGAATAGATTTCAAATCCCAACAATTTCTCATGATAGAGATCAAATGCAGTTCGATCTTGACCAAAACCATGAAAAAGCAATAATTTTAGTTCGCTGTTACCTGATACGTTATAGGCCAAACTGTATTTTTCAAAGATTATTTTTTTGGTTTCTGCAAACATTAGGATGATAAGTCACATTTAGAAGACAAAAGTAGGATAAGTTTTTCTTAAAAACTTCGGAAACTTTGAACATCATAGTAGTTTTTTCAGTTTTTTTGAATCATTTTTGTGGTAGATGATAAGTCAAATATCACATATAATGAAGGCCAAGGTCATTTCTGTTGCTGAAGATCTTTTTATGCGTCTTGGGGTAAGAAGCATCACCATGGATGAGGTAGCGCGCACGCTATCGATGTCAAAAAAAACCTTATATCAATGTTTTGAAAACAAAGACCAGTTGGTGTCTGCCGCGATGATAGCCCATATTGAGCGAGAGGTAGATGCTTTCAAAAGGATTCACGAAGTTTCTGGTAATGCCATAGAAGAAATCCATGGATTGGCTGAAATCATGCGAAAAAACTTAGGGCAATTGAATCCTTCGACCTTGTTTGATATCCAAAGATTTCACCCTCATGCATGGGAGACCTTCTTAAATTTTAAAGATAAATGTATTCAAGGCCATACAGCGGATAATATTGTTCGCGGGATAGCGGAGGGCTATTATAGGTCTGAAATTGATGCCAATATAATTGCAAGATTGAGGGTAGAGCAAGTGAGCCTGATGTTTAAACCCAGTGTGTTTTCAAGTGTTGATTTTGATTTCAAAAAGGTTCAATTACAGGTCCTTGATCATTTTATCAACGGACTATTGACGGACAAAGGGCGAAAACTATATGAGCAATTCCATCAAGAAACGAGCCTACTCAATCAGAAATAAAATTTTATAATGTAACGGGGATGAAAAAAATATTTTTTTGCTTTTGTGGTGTATTACTAATCTGCGCTTCACCTGCTTTTGCTCAAGAAGCTCAAGAAGTTCAAGAAATGACCATTGAGCAATGTTTAGAATTTGCTCTTGGAAATAATGAATCTATTCAAATTTCTGAGCTCAGCATCAAGGATGCAGAAGCTGAAATTCGAGGAATTGTTGCTTTGGGACTTCCACAAGCTACGATTCGAGGAGGGGTAAACTATAATTATGAAGTTCAAACCAGTTTAGTAGATGCCAGTAATTTTGATCCGACCCTTGATCCAGGGACTCTGACCGAAATTCAATTCGGTTTACCGTACGATGGAAATTTAAGTATGGGTGTGAGTCAACTTATTTTTGATGGGGCCTATTTTGTAGGTGTCCAAGCGTCTAAAACCTTTAAGGAATTATCCACGAAAGAAAATGAGCGTACTAAAATTGAAGTAGTAGCAGCGGTGACCAAAGCCTATTATAATGTACTTATCAATCAAGCACAACTTTATTTGCTCAGTCAAAACTTTAGTCGTTTGGATACTTTACTTCGAGAAACTACCCAGATGTACCAAAATGGATTTGCCGAACAGATCGATGTGGATAGAATCAAGGTGAGCTATAACAATATTAAGGTCAATTTAGAAACACAAATCCAATTGTCTGGGATCAGTCAAAAGTTATTGAAATTCCAAATGGGTATGCTGCTGGATGCTCCGATAGCACTTACCACTTCCTTGATGGATGTCAACCTTGAGATACCGGAGCTATCTGATGATTTTAACTACAATGATCGAATTGAGTATTCTTTGTTAGAGACCAATAGAAGTTTAGCTCTTTTGGATAAAAAAAATTATCTATCCAAATACCTACCAAAAATTTATGGAAACTTTAATTATGGATATAACAATGCGACAGGCCTAAGTAGTGATTTATTTGGTAACGACTGGTATAATTTCGGAACCGTGGGGGCGACCATTTCTATCCCTTTGTTTGAAGGATTTTCTAAAAAAATTAAAATTCAACAATCTAAGATAAAAATTGAGCAATTGGATTACCAGAAAAGTTTTTTACAAAAAAACATTGATATTGAAATCGCTCAACAGAAGATCAGCTTGGAGAGTAATCTCAAAATCTTGGAGGTACAACGTCAAAATCAAGAACTGGCAGCTAATATCTTCCGAATTACAAAAATTAAATTTCAAGAAGGCATTGGTTCAAATTTAGAATTAACCAATGCCGATAATGAGTACAAGGCAGCTCAAACCAATTATTTAGCCACATTGTATAAATCTATTTTATCTAAAATTGATTTATTGAAAGCGACGGGAACTTTATATAATACGAAATCATAACCAAATGAAACTACTACAAACATATTTATTACTGCTAGGCATCTGTATGATCACTTATTCATGTGAAAGCACATCGGGTGAAGTGGGTAAGAGAGAAAAGATCGAGGGGCTTAAATTACAAATTGAGGAAATCAATAATGAGATTATTGCCTTAGAAAAAGATCTTCAACTTTCGGGAGTTGAAGATGAACTACCTCCTAGTAGAACATTGGTAACTGCCTTTTCCTTAGAGATCTCGAAATTCCATCATGAGACAGAAATAAGAGCATCGGTAGCCTCGCGAAAAAACGTATTACTCACTGCCGAATCGATGGGTAAAATTGAAAGCATTTACGTTTCGGAAGGACAAACAGTTGAGAAAGGCCAACTTCTGGTGACACTCAATTCACAAGTGGTACAAAACAGTATTGAAGAAATCAAGACGCAATTGAAATTGGCTACCGTACTTTTTGAGAAGCAAGCCAATCTTTGGAATCAAAATATAGGCACAGAGATTCAGTATTTACAGGCAAAAAGTAATAGGGAATCTTTGGATCGAAGATTGAAAACGTTAAAGTCACAATTGAGGATGTCA
>CAJJCN010000008.1 GCA_905182655.1 Flammeovirgaceae bacterium UBA4465 | reverse complement strand
ATCCAAAATTTTCATTGCGGACTCTTCTTTTTGTAGGACCGTATGGGACAGCCCAAAAGCAATGATGTGACTCAAATGCGAAACATAGGCTAGGTGAACATCATGTTCGGCAGCACCTAAATAAATGGTTGCCATACCCAGTGCGCCGCATTGGACTTTAAAAGCGCTCAGAAAATCTGGCCTTGTCTTTTCCGATTCACAAACAATCATTACTTTGTCTTGGTATAAGGTCGAAAAGGCTGCACTAGGTCCACTGTATTCAGTACCTGCGATCGGGTGTGCTGCAATGAATTGTTCTCGCTTTTTGTGCCCTGCGACCACTTTACAGATATGTTTTTTGGTAGATCCAAAATCAATAACCAATTGATGGGGGGACAGTACATCCAACATGCCAGAAAGGGAAGATTCTATGGCATTTACGGGAATGGCCAATAAGATCCAGTCACCCTGCTCAAAAGCCTCTTCCAATGAGCGACAACTCACGTCAATAATGTTGCGCTTTTTGGCCTCCAAATTATGTGCTTCATTCTGATCCCAACCATACAAAGTCAAGTCTTTAAATCTTTGCTTGAGCGATAAGGCATAAGAGCCCCCTATTAATCCCAAACCAATGATAGAAATCTTCATAATCTCAAAATAGCTTGCTCAAAAACTTCTATAGGGGCACACAATGAGACCCTCAAGTAACGTCTGCCCTTTGCTCCAAAAATATGTCCTGGCGTGATGAAAATGTGTTTATTCGCAAGTAAGTCATCAATAAGCACGTCGACATCCATCACGGGTACTTGCGCCCACACAAACAGACCACTCTGTGCTTTTTGATAGGTACAATTAAGTTTATCTAATAAGCGAAAAACACATTCTCTACGGGCCATATAGGTGCGATTCAATTGCTCAAACCATTTTTCATCCTGCTGCAGGGCGGTGATCGCTGCTCTCTGAATAGGTTGATACATACCTGAATCCAGATTGCTTTTGATCCTCAATACATTCTTGATGTTCTCAGAAGCTCCTGACAACCAGCCTACCCGCCATCCAGACATATTGAAGGATTTGGACAAAGAATTCAATTCCAAAGCACAGGTTTTGGAGCCTTCCACTGAGAAAATACTCAAAGGTTGATCATTTAAGATGAAACTGTAGGGATTGTCATGAATCAATAGAAGCTTGTGCTTTATGGCTATTTCCACAAACTTTTCCAAAATTTCTTGAGACCCTTTGGCCCCCGTAGGCATATGTGGATAATTCAGATAAAGTAATTTTATTTTACTATAATCTAGCTGATCAAAAAACTTCCAATCAGGACACCAATCATCCTGTTCAACCAAGGGATAATAAATCGGCTCCGCTTCTACCATTTTAGTGACTGAAGTGTACGTAGGATAACCCAACTCGGGGATTAAAACTTGATCTCCTTTGTTGAGATAGGCCAATGAAATATGAGCAATTCCCTCTTTTGAACCCATTAAAGGTAAAATTTCCGCTTCAGGATTCAAGACGATGTTCAACCGATTTTTTGAAAACTTAGCGATTGCTTCGCGGAAGGCAGGCAGCCCTTGATAGGACTGATATTGATTGGCTCCCTGGAGATCTGATCCCTTTTTTAATTGTTCGATGACCTGATCGGGGGGCAACAAATCAGGACTCCCAATCCCGAGGTTAAGTACCTCTTTACCCTCCTTTTCTAAGGTCCATATCTCCCTGAGTTTCGCAGAGAAATAATATTCTTGAACCTCCTTAAGTCTATTCGCTGTTTGCATCTTTGAACTACAAACTAAAATAGAAACCCATTAATTCCATGCTTATTCGAAAACAATAATGCGTTGACGGGTAAATATATCTTTATGGATCTGATTAACCTACTCTCTATTTCACAGGAATAAATTTAAATACAGTCATCAAAAATGGGTTCAAATTTTTGAACTCACAGAATATAGCAGCATGTAAATGCCCTAAAACAAATAATAAAAAATTATTTCAATTGTTTTGTAAAATAAAATTTGGTGCTTATGTTTGCACCTCGAATCGAACAATAGCTCGATTTATTAAGAAGCGCTAAGAGACAGGCTCGTTGACGTGCTAGCAACCCCCCTGCTAAGGGGAAGGTGCTAATTCCTGAAAAATAAATTGATGGTTATGATAATAATACAGAATTTAAAATTTCAATTATCTCTAGATGCAATTGCGTCTAGAATGGATTCCTCATTTTTTGTGGCTTTCCTCAGCAGTTGCTGTTGTCGCCATGATGGTATGCGCCTCGCGCGAATTCATACATAACTCTACTGAGCTAAAATAAATTTTACCTCAGTAGTGAGGTCCAAGTAACTCATCACACTACTTCAATATTTTACTTTTTTTTTATAAAAAACACATACTTACCATGTCACAATTACATTTTGATACTTTACAATTACACGCCGGACAAGAAATCGACGAGACCACCCGATCAAGAGCCGTACCGATTTACCAAACGACGTCTTTTACTTTCAAAGACTCAGCACATGGTGCCAATCTATTTGCGCTCAAAGAATTTGGCAATATTTATACTCGATTAAATAACCCAACGAACGACGTCTTTGAAAAAAGAATTGCTGCACTTGAGGGTGGAGTCTCTGCATTGGCTACCTCTTCGGGCCAATCTGCACAGTTTATTGCACTAAATAACATCTTAGAAGCAGGAGATAACTTTGTGTCTACTTCCTTTCTTTATGGGGGTACTTACAATCAATTTAAAAATGCGTTTAAGCGATTAGGGATTGAAGCGCGCTTTGCGAATTCAGATAAACCGGAAGACTTCGAGGCCTTAATTGATGACCAAACCAAAGCCTTGTATTTAGAAACTATGGGCAATCCCGGATTCAACATTCCCGATTTTGATGCCCTTGCCTCATTGGCTAAAAAACATGATCTTCCCTTAGTTGTGGACAATACTTTTGGCGCTGGGGGTTATTTATTTAGACCCATTGAGCACGGTGCTGCCGTGGTAGTAGAATCCGCCACCAAGTGGATCGGAGGACATGGAACTTCCATAGGAGGCGTCATCGTTGATGGGGGTAACTACAATTGGGGCAATGGAAAATTCAAACAATTTTCAGAACCTTCTGACAGTTATCATGGATTGATTTTTGCCGACGTATTTGGGATCGATAATCCCCTGGGTCTCCCAAACGTCGCTTTTGCTATCAGAGCACGTGTCGAAGGCTTGAGAGATTTTGGTCCTGCGCAGAGTCCCTTCAATTCATTTTTATTGCTACAAGGTTTAGAAACTCTGTCGCTACGCGTAGAGCGGACGGTTGAAAATGCATTGAAATTGGCCAAATGGTTGGAAGCACATCC
>CAJJCN010000007.1 GCA_905182655.1 Flammeovirgaceae bacterium UBA4465 | reverse complement strand
TGATACTCTTGCAGTTATATCCACGGCTTCTATATCTGGTTTTCCCTTCGAAGTAGAGTCCGTTAATGAGCTAGCCCACATACCATCAAATTCTCTTATAACTCCATCTTTTTCAAACGTCGTATGCTCCACAATCAACCCCGAAAGCCCTGAATGAGCTTCAATAATTCTAACAATTTTTTTTGATTGAATTAATCTTCTCAATCTTTTTAATCTTACCTCTGGTGTTGTACCAACTTCTTTTATTGATTTATTAATTTTAGTTGAGGATATCCCAACCGTATATGGCACCTCAACTAACTCCCCTCCCCATTGATGAATAACTTTAATTACTTCAGATCGTGTGGCACTTTGAATTCCTTCTTTCCAATCATCCCCATGAACAACGAAATCTGGCTTCATCTTTAATAAATTCGGGCCATAATCAAGGGTCTCTTGCGCAATCACCTTACTAACTCCTTTGATGCTTTCAATGATCTGTTTTCGTTGTTCGAATTCAAGATATGGCAATCTTTTATAACTTGCAATTGCCTCATCCGTTAACAAACCAACCGTAACTTCTCCTAGCTCGGACGCCTTATTGATAATATTTAAGTGCCCAGGATGAATTAAATCTGCACTCATTCCAACATAAACTTTTTTCTTATTCATAGATTTGATGTTTAATTTTATTTTCAGTTCTCCCAGGTTAACGATTTTTTTTGGTCCTAATCATTAATTATGCAATCATAACATTATATTTTGTGGATATATTTTTTAAATAAATTATATTACTTTTCTGGTGTGAATTTTATTTTTTTAGCAAAAAAAAACACTAGTTAATTATTAAAAATCCTCTTTTAAAAAAGAAGTTTTTTTTAAACATAACCTAATTATTCAATATTTGTTGGGGTTGTATACTGGAATGTGTCAAAATACCGGAGTTAAAGTTAAGCTATAAAACCAAAATGATTAAAATCAAGCTTTATGGCAGAAGAAAGAAAAAAGTACGATAAGGAGTTAAGCTCACAGTTGTTGAATTAAACCTATTAAGAGGCAAGGTAAATGAAGTAGTAGAGGATTATGGGATAGACCCAAAAATGCTCTCATCATGGCAATCTCAAGACAAGAACCACAAAGAGATTGCATTCCCTGGAAATGGTAAGAAAATGCAAACAGAAGCAGAGAAAGAAATTTCAAGACTTCAGAAAGAGTTGGCAGATGCGCGCATGGAACGTGAAATTTTAAAAAAGACCAGATGCGTCTTCTCCTCGAGTGACAGGAAAAATATGCGATCATAAAGGCGCATCAAGAAGAATTTACTGTTGAGAAGATGAGTGATTGTTTCAAGGTTAGCCTCAATGCATTTTATATCTGGAAGTCGGGTAAATCGACAAAACGTATCCAAAGGGAAAAAGTATTGTCTGAGAAAATAAAGACTATTTGGAAGGACATCAGCTACACATACCGAAGTCCCAGAGTTTGGGAAGAACTTCAAAAAGCAGAAGGTAAAGTTTCTAGGTCTTTGATTGCACAAGTAATGCGTAAATATGGGTTTTGCTAGGTTTATAAGAAGAAATTCAAAGTGACGAGCGATTCTAAGCATTTGTATCCGGTATCCGAAAATGTGTTAAATCGCGATTTTACAGCCGAAAGAATATCACAAAAATGGGTTTCTGACTTGGCATACATTCAAACGAAAGAAGGTTGGCTTTATCTAACAGTCATTATTGATTTGTTTGATAGAAAAGTCGTTGGTTGGTCATTTAGTAGTGCAATGACGGCGCAAGAAACCGTTATTCCAGCGTGGAGGATGGCGTGTCGGAATCGCCCGATTCAAAACGAGTTAATATTCCATTCTGACAGAGGAGTTCAATATGCATGTAAAGCCTTTAGAAGGCTGCTTAAAAGCAATTTAATCACTCAAAGCATGTATAGAAAAGGAAACTGTTGGGACAATGCTGTTGCTGAGAGCTTTTTTAAAACACTAAAGGTGAAAAGAGTTTACCAAATGACTTATGCATCTCGAAATGAAGCTAAAATGGATCTTTTCCGATACATCGAAGGTTGGTATAACACACGAAGAATCCGTAGTGCAAACAAAAATCGATTTGGCAGGTCCATAGTATCGAAAAATTAATTACATTAGCAAAGTAGCTTAACTGACTCTCCAGAAATCGTATGCAAGTCCACATTCTGATGACTCAACTTATCTTTCAAGCTATAAATCACCCTATAATTTTATTAATGTCACAGATGAACTTTCTAGATAACTATTTAAGTTTTATATTTATGAAACTTGATTAATTTAAATCCTTCTAAATTAAAAATGACATTTCTTAATATGTAGGATAAGATTTAAATTTAATATTGATTTTAAGGTATAGAATATTAGAAATATCTTTTATCCGTTAAAAAGATTGTAATGAATACATCATCAAAGGCATCAAAAACATGCAAAATATACAAGTCCTTATGGGATAATAAATAAATCATATGCCAACTCAGCGAATCTATAAATGCCTAGATAAATTCAGTTTTGAAGAGAATAATGGCTATAGCCTGGTACCCCTGCGGGTGGAAGATAAGTATTTGATCATGCAATGGCGCAATGAACAATTGTATCACTTACGTCAGCCGGCTTCTCTGACCCAAATCGATCAAGACCTTTATTTCGATACTACAGTATCACAATTGTTTGAGCAAGAGCGACCCGATCAACTGCTATTTTCCTACCTAGATCCGAATCAAGTATGCATCGGATATGGAGGATTAGTACATATCAATTGGCGTGATCAACACGCAGAGATCTCGTTTATAATGGCAACTGAGCTCGAAAAGAAGTATTTTTCCATTCATTGGAAAAGGTATCTCTCCTTGATTGAGCAGTTGGCTTTTACCGCTCTGAAGTTTCATAAAATATTTACCTATGC
>CAJJCN010000006.1 GCA_905182655.1 Flammeovirgaceae bacterium UBA4465 | reverse complement strand
TTAATTGTAATCTGTAAACAAAAAACCACCTACAAATAATGTAAGTGGTTGATTTTCAATGTGGAGAAGATCGGGCTCGAACCGACGACCTCTTGACTGTCAGCGTAAGCTTAACCCTTGTTTAGTAACTTTTACGGGGGGGCATGAACGACAACTCCCTCAAAAGCGTCCATAGTTTAGCGTTTTGTTTCAAAAACCTTGCAGCAAACCTTACAAGAAATCAAGACTCTTTCCTTGGGACCAGCTGGTTAATTTTAGTTACACCATCTACTCCGAGTGATCGATCAACAAAGAAGTTTCAATAAAACGGTTTTACTTTCATAGAGTGTAACTATTTTTTTATTAAACAAGACTTCTAAAAAAATTCAGTATACTTCTCGATACCTTATAAGCACTCCATTCTCTTGCCTTAAAAACAGTATCTAATTCTGTTTTGAAAACATGGTTGGTGTAATTACTAATCGTTTTTACAGAGATAGCCAAAATGATGTCTAATATATGACCCTCTGCATACCCTGAATTTAGGAATGCTTGAACTTCATTTTCATCAGGCAACCCCCTTTTATTTACCATAGTGCTTACAAACTCTGAAAGTCCTCTTAGTTTATCATCTGAAATTTTTGTGTGAATTCTTATAGATTCTGTTACTTCAAGTGGAACTTTAGATACAGTATCCGCTAATATGCTATGGGCTGCCATACAATAGGAGCAATTATTTTCAGCGCTGATAGTTAGTAATACCACTTCTTGCTCTGTTGGAGTAAAACCACTTTCTATTCTAAATTTTTTATATCCGTGCATATAACTATCTAATAAACTAGGGGAATTAACCATAGCTCGGTACATATTAGGAATCATTCTATTCTCTTTTTTGGTGAGCATGAGAAGATCCTTTTGCTTGTCATTGGCATCAGATAAATTAACTAATGACATTTTCATCTTATATGAATTCATAATAATTAAAGTTTTTATAATTTCTTTTATAAATTTACTTTCTTTAAGTAACTAATACAATAAGTTTCCATGAAGAACCTTAATAACCAAGAAGAAATAAATGCTGATAATCAAATGGTTAACATTAAAAATAGATTAAAAAAAATTTTTAATTATGATCTAAATTTATCTGTAGAGACATGTCCCATAAAGGATATTTTGTCTGCGGCATCTGATAAATGGAGTATTTTGATCATTTTATTTTTAGGTGGAAATGAAGTTTTGAGATTCGGAGAACTTAAAAATATTGTTAAGGGAATTTCTTCCAAAATTCTAACAGAAAGATTGAAAAGACTTGAACGAGATGGTTATTTGATCAGAAAGTTATTTGCAGAAGTTCCTGTTCGTGTTGAATATAAATTATCAAAATTTGGTTTGAGTTATTTAGAAAAACTTTTGGTGATTTCAGAATGGGCTCAAGATGAAATGAATATTATTTTAAGGTCAAGAGTTGAATATGATAATAGGTCTCAATAAATTCTCTAATGGTAAAACTTAAGTTCGATATTTCGATAGAGTTCTCTCGAGATCAAGACCATCATATTCAAAAGCTTGCAGAACCCTTGCAACTATAAAATCTCGAGAAAAATAAAACCCCACTGAAAAGTGAGGTTTTACAAGGGTTTGTACTTGTGGAGAAGATCGGGCTCGAACCGACGACCTCTTGACTGCCAGTCAAGCGCTCTAGCCAACTGAGCTACATCCCCATTTTTTCAAGTGGCTAAAATACATTAAGTTTTTTATTTGATGACCCTTCGGAAGTATTTCGTGTGTTTTTTGTAGTAATCATTGTAGGTATCTTCAACTACACCTCTACTCGACGAAGCATGAACAAACTTAATTTTGCCTTGGTCTGCATAAGTGACCATACCTGTATGCCACCATTTTTCTCGTTTTTGTTTGAATTTGAAATAAACAATATCTCCTGGCCTTACGCTACCTTCTCCTTTCTTATTGCCCACCTTGGCTTGCTCTTGAGCCGTTCTAGGTAGCTTTATACCAATTTTGGCATAAGATTGTTGAATGAGGCTAGAGCAATCAATGCCATTTCTGGAGTTTCCGCCATATTGATAAGGCGTACCGATAAAGGATTTGGCATGGCTGGTAGCCTTGGTTATTTTTTTTTGTTTTTTTCTGCCTTGCCCTAGTACCTCATGACCCGGTACTATGGTCAAAAAAAAGGCCAAAAAAGAGATGATGATGAGCGTATTTCGATTCATGGGCGAATAAAAAAAACTTATTTTTCTAAGATACAAAATAAATCCAAATTGTCTTCAGCCTGAGAGGCCAGCAAGTAATCGTCATGATGTATGGACTCCACCAAAGCGTCCTCTGCTGCTTTGAGTTTATTCCGATTCATTCGATTGAGTAAATCATAGGGAACTCTCAGGAAAGCAGCAGGTAATCGGTGTTGGAGATCAAGAAAATCAAATCGCATAATACGGTCTACGGATATCTTGTTGCGTCTATGATATTCCATTACTTTTTCATTTCCTTTGATCCCTTTCATTTCTACGTTTCGGAAATGTTTTAAACAAAGACTGCTCAATTCTGTGGCAGTATACTCTCTAGTATGCCAAGGATTTCGACTTAAAGTCATTTTTCTGTTAGGGGTGGTGAGGATCGCACATCCACCCGGTTTTAATATTCGATGAATTTCTTTGATGAAAAGGGCATCATCTTCAAGGTGTTCAATGACTTGAAAACTTACAATGCTATCAAAACTATTGTCAGGAAAGGGTATGGGAGGAAAGAGACCACTCTCAAAACGAAAAGAAGGATATTTTAATTTAAGTTTTTCAATGATTGGCTCAATTTTATCTATGGCCGTATAATGATCGACCAGACCACCTAGTTCGGAAATCCCACGACCTTCACCACATCCCAATTCCAGCAGGTTTCCTTTGACATATACTTTACCCAATAAATAGGCCTTTAGCAGTCTTTGGTGTATCGGGTTATCTGACGGTATTTTGTCTGAAGTAATCTCTGTGGTAAAAACGCTCATAAAATATTTTAAAACAAACTCAAAAAGTCACACTACTTATTTATTAAAAATTTTAGGATTTATTGTTACTTTTTAGACTTGGCCCCAAAATTTATATTAAATTCAAAATTATTAAGAATATTAATGAAAAGCACCTTCATTTTACTTTGTTTCGCTCTTTTTTTAAGTCCAGTTTCAGGTATTGATTTATCTAAATTAAATACTTCCTATTGGTATGACCCTGCCGCTCCTTTAAAGATGAGATCTCGTGTGGCACAGGCATCTGATACCCTCCATGTTTTTCTATCCATAACATACAATCTTTCGGATACGATAAATACGAGATTATTATTGCAGACCAGTTATTTGGATGCCATTGATCGATTATTGCAAGTATATGAGATGGATACTTTAGTAGGTACCGCCGATCATGTGCTTCTCAAGCTTACACTCAATGACGTGTCTGAAAAATTATTGGTCCTCGAATTTGAGCTTTCTGGGGCTTATTATTACTACCCGATTAACCTAAAAAGGGGAAGGTTGAATCATCCTCGATTCTACCCGTTACAGACGAATGGGAGGCCACTTATTTCATCTTTTTCAACCTCACCTTCACTGAAGTTTAAGGGAACCAACGCTCAGGACACCCTTTATTTTCTTCAATACAAAGCTAATTTCCAACCTGCAGATCCGCCCATGGGCATTGCCCAGTCCGTGGCCTCAGAGTTATTGATGGATTCTGTTTTTATCAGTACCCAAGAGGTATCATTGGCTCAAAATCATTTTTACTTCATACAATCAGATACGCTGTCCTTGGAAGGATTGACCTTATTTATGGGTCCTAAGTATTATCCTGATATAAAATTAATAGATGAACTCATTCCGCCTTTGATATATTTTTCTTCACGTTCAGAATTAGATAAAATAACAAATGCCAAAGACGCTAAAATTGCCTTTGAAAATTTTTGGTTGAACATTCATTTATCCCCCAAAGTGGCTGGTACTGCTATTCGGAGTTATTATCGAGCCATCAAAAAGGCGAATGAACTATTTACCAATTACAAAGAAGGTTGGAAGACAGATAGGGGCATGATTTACGTTATTTTTGGAAATCCAGATAGGGTCTTTCGAGAAAATAAAAAAGAAATTTGGCTTTATGGAGACATTCGATTTGAATTTAAAATAATATCTAATCTATTTGCACCCAACATGTATGTCCTGCTCAGAGATAAAGGATATGAAAAAATATGGATAAAAAAGATTACCGATTTACGCAGCGCCCTGTAAATAAACGGAGCAATGATGCTTCAATGATTTACGGCATTCGTGCCATCATAGAGGCGATCACATCTGGACATGATTTAGAGAAAATTTTTATTCAAAAAGGCTTAAAGGGAGACCTCATAGATGAGCTGACGGCGCTAGTAAATAAGACTTCCGCGCCTGTGTCGACGGTCCCCATAGAAAAGCTCAATGGGCTTACTCGAAAGAACCATCAGGGAACGGTTGCCTTTATCTCTCCAGTAAAATACCATGACTTGTCCAATTTATTAGCGATCACTTACGAAGAGGGGAAAGTGCCCTTGTTTTTGGTGCTAGATCGGATCACCGATGTCAGAAATTTTGGAGCCATTGCGAGATCGGCTGAAGCCATGGGCGTCAATGGAATTTTAATTCCCATCAAAAATGCAGCCCAAATAAATGCAGATTCTATTAAAACTTCAGCGGGGGCTTTGACTCAAATTCCGGTCGCTCGAATGACAAATTTGACGGAAGGGATCACCTATTTGCAATCAGCAGGTTGCAAAGTAATGGCTTGTACGGAAAAGGGAACCCAAGAAATAAGTAAGATAGATCTTAGGGATCCTGTGGCTTTGGTTTTTGGATCAGAGGAAGATGGGATTGATGGTGCTATTTTAAAGTTTGTTGACCATCATATCACCATACCCATGCGTGGGAAAATGTCTTCATTAAATGTATCAGTAGCCACTTCAATATGTCTCTATGAAGCAAATAGACAGCGGTATTAAATGAACTCATCCCCTTTTGTTGCTTTGACTTCATTGACAAAAGACTTGAATTTGGCAGCATCATCTTTTTTGCAAATGAGTAGGACATCATCAAAGTCAGCTACTAAATAACCTTCTAGGTCACTGATAACCAATAGTTTCTCTTTTTTGCTTTTGATGTAATTGGAGCGTGAATTATAGAGCAAGGCCGTTTGTTCAATGACATTGTCATCAGCATCCTTTTCGACCAACTCGTGCAATGCATCCCAAGAACCCACATCAGACCATCCAAAATCTCCTAAAAGGGTAAAGACATTATCGGCTTTTTCCATAATGGCATAGTCAATAGATATGGATTTACATACCGTGTAAGCTCCTTTAATAAAGGAGGCTTCCTCATCAGTACCATAAGATGAGTGGCCAGAGTCAAATAAATGCGCCAATTCTGGTTGATACTTATCAAAGGCATCAATTATAGCAGTAACAGACCACACAAAAATGCCGGCATTCCACACAAATTCACCGGTTTCAATAAACTTCTTGGCCAGTTCAATATCTGGTTTTTCGGTAAAGGTCTTTACTTTTTTATCAGGCCCACTTGAGGGTGAATATTGTATGTAGCCATAACCTGTTTCTGGTCGATGGGGCTCTATACCAATGGTCAAAAGTTTTGTGTTATTGGCGGCACAATTCACTGCATTTTTAATCACTTCAATGAAGGCTTCGGGCTTAAAGATGGCGTGATCTGAGGGAGTGATGACCAAAATAGCATTGGGATCTTTTTTTCGAATTTTATAAGCCGCGTAAGCGATACATGGAGCCGTATTTCGCTTGCTGGGTTCCAATAATATTTGATCTGAGGATAATTCAGGTATTTGTACGGAGATAAGCTCCCGATACATAACATTGGAAACAATCCAAATTTGATCCTTTGGGACATATTGTACAAATCGATCATAGGTCATTTGCAATAAAGACTTGCCCGTATTTAAAACATCCAAAAATTGCTTGGGATTTTTATTGCGACTGTAGGGCCAAAAGCGAGTCCCTGTCCCCCCAGCCATGATCACAATATTTATTTTTTTATCCATGTTAGTTATTCTTTTCGATCAGTTCTCTTTTAACTAAATTTGAGTAGCATTTGCAGAATGAGAGGAGTATTGCCTTAAACTTTAAATTAATATTTCTTGTTTATTTGAAAAAAAGCTTTCGAGTGCAAATTAAGTATTCTAATACTTTTTTGTGCAATGCAATCAGCCAAAGATAAAAAGATGATAAAAACAGCAAATACGTCAATTTTAAAAGCCGATTTAAAAAAGATTTTTGGATATGACGAATTTAGAGGTGATCAAGAAAAAGTCATTCATAATATTTTAGCGGGTAAAAATACTTTTGTGATTATGCCTACGGGTGCGGGCAAGTCGTTGTGTTATCAATTACCTGCCATTATAAGTGGTGGGACTACCATCGTGATATCTCCTTTGATAGCCTTGATGAAAAATCAAGTAGATCAAATGGTGGCCCTAGGGGTCAACGCTAAGTTTTTAAACTCGACATTGACCAAGTCAGAAATAAAAAAAGTAAAACAAGAGGTGATCTCTGGAGAAGTGAAATTGCTCTATGTGGCCCCTGAATCTTTGATAAAACAAGATAATATTGATTTTTTAAACGAGGCCAATATCGCGTTTGTAGCCATTGATGAGGTACATTGTATTTCTGAATGGGGGCATGACTTTAGACCTGAGTACAGGAGAATTCGAACCATTGTCTCTCAAATAGGCGAAATGCCTATTATGGCACTTACCGCAACGGCTACGCCCAAGGTTCAATTGGACGTGATGAAAAATTTGAATATGGAAGGGGCAAACCTTTTCAAGTCCTCTTTTAATAGGCCCAATCTTCAATATGAGGTAAAGCCCAAGCAACAAGCGAAAAAGATACTGATCAAGTTTGTTAAAGAACAGAACGGTAAGTCTGGAATCATTTATTGTCTGAGTAGAAAAAAAGTTCAAGAGATTGCTGAATTATTGAAAGTGAATGGGGTAAATGCCGCCCCCTATCATGCGGGAATGGAAAGTCATCAACGCATTGCGAATCAAGATGGCTTCCTCAATGAAGAGATAGATGTAATCGTAGCTACGATTGCTTTTGGAATGGGTATAGATAAGCCAGATGTTCGTTTTGTCATTCATTATGATGCGCCTAAATCTATAGAAGGATATTATCAGGAAACAGGGAGAGCTGGGAGAGATGGCCTTGAAGGCATATGTCTGATGTTGTACAGTTACAATGATGTTCTTAAGCTCGAAAAGTTCAATAAAGATAAACCGGTAACCGAACGTGAAAATTCAAAGTTATTATTAGAGGAGATTGCCTATTATGCCGAGTCATCGGTATGTAGAAGAACCCAGTTGCTGCATTATTTTGGAGAAGAATATGATCAAGACAATTGTGGGATGTGTGACAATTGTCAACGTCCAAAAGAGCAATTTGAAGGAGCAGAATATTTAAAAACCATCATAAATGCGGTACTCAATACCCAAGAGCGATTTGAAATCAACCACATTGTTAACTTCGTCTTGGGAAAAAAGAATCAGCATATCAAGAGTTACGGCCATGATCAATTGCCAGGATTTGGAACGGGGGCCGAAGAACAGGATTTCTTTTGGAAAGCTGTATTGCGACAGGCCTTATTTAATGAATTATTATTAAAAGATATTGATACACCAGGTATATTCAAGGTGACATTAAAAGGCAAAGAGTATCTTAAAAAAAGTTATTCTATTAAATTGTCCAGAGATCATGAATATCAGACGGGTGGGGAAGAGGAGGAAATTGAAAAATCAAAACCTAGTCTTCAATCTTATGACACTACTTTGTTCAACCTATTAAAGGGTTTACGAAAAACTGTGGCCAAACAAAAATCATTACCACCTTATGTCATTTTTCAGGAGCCTGCATTAGAAGAAATGGCGACTTTTTATCCTTCGACTATGGAGAATTTAAGGATGATCATCGGTGTGGGGGAGAGTAAGGCTCGAAAATTTGGGAAGCCTTTTTTAGATTTGATTAATCAATACCTAAGTGATAATGACATCATGACGGCTTCGGATGTTTTGATAAAATCTTCAGGGGCTAAGTCAAGAAATAAGATCAGTATCATCAATCAAATTGATAAAAAATATGATTTGGAGGATATTGCATCCAGCTTGGGGATTACCTATGAATCACTTATTACGGAAATTGAGAATATTTGTGAATCAGGGACGAGATTGAATCTTAACTATTATCTAGATCAACTTTTGGACGATGAGCGTCAAGATGACATCATTGATTATTTTTTAGTTTCAGAGTCAGGGGAGCTGAGTGAAGCCATTATTGATTTAGAGGAGGAGTATTCTGAAGATGAAGTGCGTTTGATGCGTATAAAATTCATGTCTGAATATGCGCATTGATTGAAGATTTAAGCATCATAAAAGATTACAAATAAATTAAGCATGAAAATACTGATTTTAGGCTCAGGAGGTAGAGAGCACGCCTTGGCATGGAAAATAAGTCAAAGTGACTTATGTGAGTCACTTTTTGTTGCACCAGGCAATGGAGGAACTGCGGATATAGCAACCAACTTATCATTAAAGGTAAATGATAAAAAAGGAATATTAGATACGGTGTTGCGCCTAGGCATAGACCTATTACTGATTGGTCCAGAAGATCCATTGGTGGGTGGCGTGGTCGACTTTTTAAAAAAGGAGCCCAAATTAAAAAACCTCTTAATCGTCGGACCGAGTGCCCAAGGGGCATTGCTTGAGGGAAGTAAAGATTTTGCCAAACAGTTTATGTTGAAGTATGGGATTCCTACTGCTGCAGGAGAAATGTTCACCAAGGCTGACTTAGATGCTGGTAAGCATTTTTTAGCAGAACTCGCACCCCCTTACGTACTTAAAGCAGATGGTCTGGCAGGTGGAAAAGGTGTAATCATCACCAAAGATCTGCAGGAAGCTAAAGACAGTTTAGAAAAACTGCTAGGAGGTCAGTTTGGAGCAGCTAGTGAAAACGTTTTGATAGAAGAATTTTTGGATGGCATTGAGTTGTCTGTATTTGTTTTAACCGATGGAGATGCTTATGTCATCCTACCTGAGGCGAAGGACTATAAAAGAATAGGTGAAGCGGATACAGGTCCGAATACAGGAGGTATGGGGGCCGTATCACCGGTTTCTTTTGCAGATGCTCATTTCATGAAAAAGGTTGAAGATAAGATCATTGCTCCGACCATCAAAGGAATTAAATCTGAAGGATTTGATTATCATGGGTTTGTGTTTTTTGGTTTAATCAAAGTGGGTGAAGAACCCATGGTGATCGAATATAATGTCCGCATGGGTGACCCCGAAACGGAAGTAGTTATGCCGAGAATTAAATCAGACATTGTACCGTTATTGGTGGCAACCGCTCAAGGCAAGCTATCTGAGGCTACCGTAGCTTTTGAAAAAAACGCGGCGGCTACGGTTGTATTGGTCTCGGCAGGATATCCGGGTGCCTATGAAACGGGGGAAAGGATCAAAATAGCTTCTATCAAGGATGAAAACATCATACCCTTTCATGCAGGGACTGTTCAAGATGATCAAGGGTTGCTCACTCAGGGGGGGCGCGTATTGGCCATTACTGGTTTGGGAAACCACTTAAGGGAAGCCCTAGCCAACAGTTACCAGGGTGTTGACTCTATAAAATGGAAAGGAATGAATTATCGGAAGGACATAGGCTTTGACTTAGAGCATTAAATCAAAAGTATAATAAGTTTTATCTTTGTTTTAAGAAAATGATTTTTGGATAGGCTAAATACTAAGTGGCCATTTAAAACTTCTTTTGAGGATTTGAAATAAAAAAAATAGATGAGGATTTTTTGTTTATGTGTCTTGCTTTTCCTGATGGGGTGTGAGCGCAACCGTATTTTTGAAAAGCATGTTGATTTAAAAGGTTTTTGGCCTCAACAATCATCTCAGCTATTTGAGTTTGATATTATAGATTTGGAAACGCCGTATCAGATCACAGGAATGGTACGAAATAAAAATACTTATGCCTTTAATAATTTGTATATTAAGTATGAGCTATTTCATGAAGATAGTCTGATCATAACAGATTTAGCTGAGGTTATTTTGTTTGAACCCAAGACAGGAAAGCCTTTAGGGACGGGGATGGGGAGTACCTTTGATCGTAACTTTGATTTGATCAAAGCACATTCTTTTAAAGCGTCTGGACACTATCGGATGAAGCTGACCCAATTCATGCGGATAGATACCCTTCAGGACGTAGATCAAATTGGCTTACGGGTGGCGGCAGTTATTCAGCCATAATTCGAGAGATAAATTGTTTGATTTTTTGTTGAGTATCTGTCGGAGACCTCCAAAATTCGCGGCTATGAAATGAGATATTTGGCCAATTTCTTTGGTTCAATAATTTGGTATTGTAAACGTAGGATTCTTTAGATGATTTAGAATCAAAATAGCGCTCGTCATCGGTATTGATGATTCCCATGGCACGTTCATTACTCTTCAATAGTAAATCTGCAAATGGGTAATTATGATCCACGACCACATCAATTTTTAGCCGATTGATACAAGTGGCTAATTGATTTTTTAAGTACCAATTTTGGTCAAATAATAATGGTTTTGCCTCAGCAGGCGCCCATTTTTTTGTACTGACATCCAAGGCGAATTTTAGGTAAGATTGAAGTAATTTTGGGCCTTTATTTCTGGATTTTGAAGTATTCAACTGGTTGGGATGTATACTGGTTACTAAAATTATTTTCTCTTTGGCCCTTGTGATGGCAACATTTAAACGATTTTCGCCGCCGACTTCATTTAAAGATCCAAATTTCATTTGAAGTAAACCTGTTTTGTCGGGGGCGTAGGCGATGCTAAATATGATAATATCCCTTTCATCCCCTTGAATATTCTCTATGTTTTTTATAAAAACGTCCCGATAAGGAAGGTCACCCAAACGGTTTTCAAGAAGTTCTTGTATGAGTTCTTTTTGTTGGCTATTGAAGGTAATGATTCCAATATTTTTCTCGGGCTCATTACGTCTAAATTGAGTGGTAATCTCAACCACTTTTTCCGCTTCTATTAAATTTACATTTTTATCCCAGAGGCCTTTGACCTGAAGATATATGATGGATTCTTTATCTGAATTAAGGGAAGAAATGTCCGGCAACATTTGCAATTTTTTGTCGTAAAAATGGAGGTTTGAAAATTCAATTAACTCCAAATAGCGGCTTCTGTAATGGCCTTGTAAATAATATTTGGGAAGATAGCGCTGTGCTAGATCAAGGAGTGCATCGACTTCCAAGTCAGGATGATCCGTCTCTTTATCAGACCATTTGGCCTTATACAAATCCAACGGTTTTAATTGTTTCGAATCACCGGCGATTACAATTTGTTTGGCTCGATAAATCGCAGGAATACCCCTTTCGGCAAAACATTGTGAGGCTTCATCAAAAATAACCAAGTCAAAGCATTGCGTCATGGGGAAGATGGCTGAGGCAGATTCTGGAGAAGTCATCCAGCAAGGGATTAATTTAAAAACTTCTTCTTGAAATTCCGAAATAATTTTTCGCAAAGGCCAAACCCGTTTTTTCTTTTTCACCTCATGCAGGAGATCTCTATAAGAAACCAGATTCTTTAACCTATTGAATTCTAAATCCTGATAGGTACGCTCTCTGGATTTCAAGAGGGTCATTTCTTGGCTTAGTTCATTTTTATTTTCAATTGATTCTGTCAATAATTTCAAATTTTGTTGAAATTTCATGGAGGAGACAGATCTTAAAATTGGATATTTAGTTTCTATTTTTTCTATCCAAGCAATCGCAAGACTGTTATGAAAACATGGAATCATTTTTTTCAACCCACCTTCAACATCTGTTAATTGTAGGGTAATGGCTTGTTCTTCAGGGTTAAAATGGGCAAAAATCGAATGATAGTCCACAAGGTTTTCGAACTCATGATCGAGTTCATCTAAGATTTTTCTTTTGGTTATATTCTTAGATAAAAATTCATTGAGTTGTTTAGAAGAAAGGTATTTTTTCCAGCCATTCATATGTTCAGGAATTTCCATAAGGAAAGTCACCAACTTTTTGAGCATTAAAATCTGTAGGCTTCGATCATTTTTTTTAAAGTTGATTAAAGTATCTAGGCCCCGAAGTTCTTTATATTGTAGGTAGGTATTTAAAGCATTACGCTGATAGAAAAACCAATTTTGAATAACAATCTTTTCTATTTTATCAGGATAATTTATAAGCCATTTTTTTTGATTTAACTTAGATAAGTTGTGTTCATAGTTGAGTCGATTATCAATTTTTTTAAGCAGATTTTCAAAGCTCACTTTATTATGGGTGAGACCATTGGCATTCAATACACGGTTGATGAGGACTTTATCATGAGAAAATAATCTCCATTTAATCATGTCTATAAAGTTATTTTTTGAGTCGATCGCATGTTGAAGGGCTTCTTGAAAGCGACCTAAGTCTTCAGACTTTAAGGTCGTTTCGAGGCCCGTACCGTCAAAGCAGGCGAGCATGTTTTTTTCTATATTGGCTAACCAATCATAATTTTCATTGGGTATGTGATAGAGGATTTTTCTAAAATATTGGTAGGTAGTGGCATGGTCAATATTTGCAATAAATTTTTTCAGAATGGTGATCTTATCGAGATAGAAAACCAATGAGTCATAATCTGGGGCATTTGAAAAAACAGTTTGACATTTCAAAGTGAAATCATCAAATTTCAATTGGGCCTCGGCGATGATATTTTTAATCTTCGTTAAATCTAAAATATTCAAATGCGCAAATGAGCTACCCCAGATCCAAAAATAACTTTGTTGTTTGTATTTAATGTGGTACGTAAGATAACGTTTAAGCTTATGTTCGAAGTCATGTACTTTCGGCCATTTAAAATAGCTTAATGAGGTTTGAATGGGAAGGAATAAATGTTGCGGATTACTACTTAAATACAGTTCTTTGATCGATTTTCCGCATTCACGGTCATCGAAAAGGGCCATTTTAAATTCATTAAGTTCTTCGGTGATTTGATTGGTTTTACGACTGGCTAGTTGAAAATTTCTTTCTAAAAGGATACTATCTAATCCGTTGTTTTTATGCTGATATTCATCCAGTCGATTGATTTGGTTTTGCAGCTTGTCGAAGATGTCTTTTCGATCACTTTTAAAGTCATGAACGAGACCGCAAAAATCATGTAGATCTTTCTCACTTAATCGTTCATAGACGACATCTAGGGCTACTTTTTTTTGACAAACGAGCAAAACATTTTTGCCTCTGGCCACATAATCGCAGATAAGATTTGAAATCAATTGAGATTTCCCAGATCCAGGAGGTCCCTGGAGACAAATGGAATTACCTTTTTTGACATGGTTCAGTGCTTCTTCCTGATAGGCATCCAATTCAAAGGGCATAAAGCTGTTTTCTTCTCGTGCCCTATCTGTGATTTTAGCATGGGTTTCATCTTCAGGATTTTCTTTGATTTTCTTATTGAAGTATTCCTCTAAATCATCAATAGTTTGGTTTTCCAATAGGGATTGATAATCTGGAACTAGAAACGAACCCGATTGTGGAAAAATGCCTATAACCGCCTCTGGATAAAGCTTAAGGATGCCTGTTTTTTCAGTATTTCTTAATGTCTCCTTGGTACTATTTTTGAAATCAGTAAGTTTATTTATGTAATTATCGCTATTGAAAACAAGATTGAGGTCACTCTCACGTAAGAGCTCATATAATTGTGTTCTGAAGTTTTTTGACTCCTTATCAAAATCATTGAAAGTCAGGTCCAACAGGTCTTCGTCCAAGTTTATTTTATTGTAATGGGCATGAGCCAAAAGAAAGGTCTTATTTAAGGTGATATTGACATTTTTTTTAAGATTACAGACCCAGACACCTTCTTTGATTTCGAGTGTAATTGGGAAAAAGATTAAAGGACATCTGATGATGGTATCATCAATGAATTTTCCTTTAATAAAGGGCCACCCAACATATAAATCTTTTGAGCCACGTTCGTTAAAAATAAAATTTTCAGATTTTACGATAGTACTGAGCTGTCGCGATGCTTTGTTGCTGCTGGCATCTCTTGGATCTAATGCCTGACACAATGGAATATTTTGGCTGCCTTTGATGAGGCTCTCAATAATATTAAAACTGGGATGGTTTAATGAAAAATCAAATTGATGCGCATCAACAAAATGATCCGCTCTTAATTTTTGAATCAGTAGTGACCGATTATTACCTGAAAGATTTGTGAGCCGTCTTAAATAAGTCTCTAATATAGGTTGCATTCTAAATTATTCGAGGGTAGTAAGATAAGGTGCAATTTTCTGATAAAGTGAGTCTGAAATTATCTTTATTGAAGTTATTTGTTCGATGGAGTCATAGGAACCGTGTACTTTACGATAATTTATAATGGATTTGGCAAGATTCCAATTAATATAGGGATGCTTGCTGAGATGAATGATCGAATCCGTGTTGATATTTAATTTGAAAGTTTGATTATCTTCTAGATAAAAATATTTTTCAATTTCATCTTCAATGATCTCAGGCATATTATAAACTTCTGCCAATTGTTTGATATCATGAAAACCGCCGAGTGCTTGTCGAAACTTGTAGGCGCGACGCGCCAAAATAGGACCTACGCCTTTAAGTATTTGTAATTGAATACTATCCGCTAAATTAAGATCTAGCTTTATGCTTACCGCAGGGGTTCTCTTATGGCGATCAGATCCTAATTTTTTATCATCAGGTTTTTTGAACTTTCTTTCTGAAATTTCAATATAGGGCAGGATGGTTTCAATGAATGAGGTATCTATGCCATATATTTTTTTTAAGTCTTCGCCCTTGCTAAAGTAACCCCCTTTTTGACGATATTTTTCGATTCGATTTGCGATAAAATCATTGAACCCTATTTTTTTCAAATCCTCTACTGAAGTTGAATTGGGATCAAAGACAACGAGTTCAAAGTCTTTGACATAAGTTGAAGAATGCTTTAATGAATATGAATTTTTAATTTCCTGGCTCCAATTTTTTAATCCCATCTGCGTGTTCGGATCGATTTCATGTACCCTACTTTTGGGCAAGAGCCAACTGAAAAAAAAGATAATTATGATCAGAGAGACTAAAAAAATCACTCCATTGGCCTCTGTTCTTGAAAAACTCAGTTGATTTATAATAAATATTCTAATTTTTTTCATTTATAATTTTAAACTTATAATTTCTTTTAGGTAAGAATTTTGTCTTATCTGTTCAATATAAAAAACATTGAAGCTATTTTTGCTATCCAATTATTTCTTTTACATGTACGAGAGTTTAAAAGTTATTGGTTTATCTCATGATTCATCGCCTATTGCGATCAGAGAATCGGTGGCTTTTTCTGAAAATGAAAACAGAATATTTCTGGATAGAATGCGAGAAATGTTGGGTGTTGAAGAAGCTTTGATTCTTTCAACCTGTAATCGCACCGAAATTTATTACACCTCGGATTTAGATTTATCTAATGGCATTTTAAATTTATTGAAAATAGAAAAAGACATTGATAAGGGTATTGATGCTTATTTCTGGAACAAGGAGAAATTACCCGCTTTAAGACATTTATTTAGGGTTGCGCTAGGGCTTGAAGCCAAGGTTCTTGGAGATATTCAAATTTCTAATCAAGTAAAGAGGGCTTATCAATGTTCTGCTGATCAGCATCTTTCCGGCCCATTTTTTCACCGTGTGATGCACACTATTTTTTATACTAATAAAAGAGTGGTCCAGGAGACTGTTTTTCGAGACGGTGCCGCTTCGGTATCCTATGCTTGTGTAGGTTTGGTTCAGCAATTCATTCAAAACTTCTCAGATCCTAAAATATTAGTTTTGGGATTAGGAGAAATAGGAAGAGACGTTGCGGATAATATGGAGGAAATGAATGCCTCGATCACCTTGTCTAATCGAAATTATCATACGACTCAAACGCTGGCTAAGCAGTATGATTATGAGGTCCTCCCCTTTGAGGAACTACTTAAAAACATAGCCAAATTTGATGTGGTCATATCATCAGTCCAAGTACCCAAGCCCATAATTATGAAGGGTCATATTCACGAGCAGTTATTGTCTCAAAAACTTTTTGTTGACTTAGCCGTGCCGAGGAGTATGGATTCCGAACTAGATACCATAGATGGAATTATACTATATAATGTAGATCAAATCGAAGAACAAACGTCGGGCATCATCGAGCGCAGAAGAGCGGCCATTACAGAAGTTGAGGTGATCTTAGATGAGACGATTGAGGAATTAAAAAAGTGGTCATTGGAAATGGAGGTATCTCCGACAATTAAAAAACTAAAAAAAGCCTTAGAAGAGATCAGAAAGGAAGAAATTGCTCGGTATGTAGGTAAGATCACTGAAGTCGAGCGGGAATTGATGGATAAAGTGACCAAGAGGATTGTTCAAAAAGTAATCAAACTTCCTGTACTTCAATTAAAAGCAGCCTGCAAAAGGGGAGAAGCCGAAACATTAGTTGAGGTGCTCAATGACCTCTTTAATCTTGAGAAAGATGAATTAACTCATAAAAAATAGCATTTGATTGTCAGACACGACATTCGTTCGATACTTACTTTTTTTCTTGCACTGCTTTTTTATACTGGATTTGCCCAAGAGCAATACAGCCTAATAAAAAAAGATGCCTACTATGGGCTTCAAGATGAAAAGGGAGCCGTTGTTGTTGCCCCTGTTTATGATCAAATTGGATGGTCAAATGGAAATTTTGAATGGGTCGGTAACTTAGTGGGCTATTCCCATCGTGGAAAATGGGGCTTGTTAAATGTCAAAACAAAGAAAACCTCGGCGGCCATCTATTATAAGTTGTCGGTGATTGATGAGGGCTATATCCTTGCTTCGATCAAGGGTAATTTAAGCAATCAACTATTTTACGGCATTATCGATTCGAAAGGGGCCATTCAAATCAGTTGTAACTACTTCTCAATTGAGCCAAAATCTATGGGCTATGTGGTCTCAACGTATGACTACGGGACTATAAAAAAGGGATTTTACGATAAGGAATTCAACTTGATTTCGCCGCCTATTCATAAAGAAATTAAGGTTGTTAATCAACAGGTTTTGATGGCACAAAATTCCTTAAATAAATGGTCCTTACTTCGAATAGACGGAATAGAAAGTCATTTCAACGATTTTGATCAATTTGCGGTCATTGCTGAGGGAATTAGTGTAGAAAAAAGGGGTAAATATGGGTTATTGGATTTGGAGGGTGGGGCTACGCTGCTCGAAACAGAATATAAACAGGTAAATGGAGTAAAAGATGTTCTTAATTTTCCCTTATGGGAAGTCCGAAATTTTGATTTAAAGCACATTATGACGGTAAGGGCAGACTCGCTTAAATTGGATGCTGACATCCTTGTGGCTTATTGTAATGGGAGAGAAGAACGGATGATCAATCCATCATCAAATGACTTTATCGGTAGTGCTCAAAAAACAATTTATCAAACCGAAGGTTTTGAACTGGCTCGGGATAAGCGGTCCCATACTTGGTCAGTTATGGATGCCGATGGAACATCTTTTATTTTGGGAAAAGATTCAATTCACTATGATGCACCCTTTTTTTATACACTTTTGAAAGGAAAATGGGAGATTTACAATCAATTGGGTACCAAGGTTTCAGACAAAGCGTATCAGCATATTTCTACCCATTTATTTTCGATGATTCCAGTTAAAAATCACCAGTATTGGGGTTTTCTAGATTTTAAAGGAGATGAAATAATTTCTTTAAAATATGATACTATAGGAGCAGGCTATCATCATAAAATAGCCATTAACTATTTGGGAAAGTGGGGAGTTATGGATCTTTTTGAAAATTGGTCCGTAGCTCCAATGTTTGATGAAATATCTATCGGTCCCTATGGTATTATTACCAAGGAGAATGAAATTACTGCGCTCCTTTCCTGGGAAGGCGATGTCATCTATGAGATTAAGGGTGATATTTTCGTTCGTGATTTATTTTTAGAAGTAAGGAGTACTTCGGATCAAAGAGGGATCATATCTCTCCAAGGAGAGGTTGTTTTAGATCCATTTTACGATGAGGTGGGCCAAATTGGTGACCTATTTTGGGGTAAAGACAGGCTAGGTACGGTGCTATTAGATGAATTTGGTGGGTACCGGATCATTCCAGAGGATGACGTCAGTCAGGTACTTAATTATTGTGCAGGGCTCTATATGATACAAAAAGATGGTAAGTATGGCTTTATTAATGAAAATGGAAATTTAAGGATAGCCAATCGTTACGATAGTTTACTTTGCTTTTCTGATGCGCGCATCGGCTACAAATTGGGTACCAAATGGGGATTTATAGATGTTCAAGAGAGATTAGTAGTACAACCGATATACGATCAAGTATTTCCTTTTAAGGAGGGTGTAGCTGTGGTACGTCAAAAAGGGAAATATGGTCTGATAGATCCTTCAGGTAAGCTCATTCTTTCTTTAAAATATGTAAGTATTGATCAGGTACTTGGTAATTATTTACTCAAAGGCATCAACGGAGGCTTAGGCATCGCGAATGCAGCAGGAGATGTCATGTTGAGAACCGATTATGATAAAATCACCCCCATTGGAGACGATTTATTGGTAGTCACGCAGGAGCATAGGGTCGGCCTGATGAATTATGCCGGATACATCAAATTAGCATTTAAATATGCCTCTATTCAGAGGGAAAATCAATATTTAATCATGAGACGCTTACCGGACAAACAAGGATGATTTATCAGGATCTATAAAATATTTTTGTATCATTTCCGATAGGTCTTTAGGCCGAATGCTATCTATAGTTTCCAAAGAGGTTGTTAAAAAATGATGGGGTATGTCATTCACAAAAAGGAGGGTATAGATAGAGGCAACATCTAAGATGGAATTCATAGAACTAAGAAATTTCCCTCTTAAGAAATTTTTGAGCATATCAACTTCTGACTGGGAAGGATAATTTTGAGCAAGTTCAGTAATAATTTCGTGAATGGCTTCTAGTGAATGTTCGGCATTATCACTTTTCATTTCGGTTGAAATTGTCCAATAAGATGCATTTTGGGCATGCGTAATGGATGAATAGACTCCATAAGTTAATCCTTTTTCTTCTCTTAATTTTTTCATTAGGCGGGATCCGAAAAAGCCTCCTAAAAGTTTGTTAGCCACCGTCAATTTATGAATATCTGGATGCCCTCTATCAATGGTTTGAGCACCCATCCTGAGCGAAGCTTGAACACTATCCGATCGTTCGATGGTTTGGTGGTTATGGTTTTGGCTGATCGCGAAACTTAGCATTTGTTTTTCATCCTTATTTATGTTGCCTAAAAGGAGCGCCGTTTTTTCGATAACTTTTTCATCAATATCACCGCAAAGCACTACTTTGGGATCTTTTTGAAATTGCCACTGAAAAAAATCTTTGATTTCAAAAAGGGTTCGCTGGGTGATCTCTGTTTCTTTTATAGATCGACCATAGGGGTGAGTCGGACCAAACAGCAATTCATGAAAGTGTGAAGTAGCGAAATAGGTATTTTTTGCAAGTTGCAACTTTATTTGTTCCGCTTTTAAATTCTTGATGACCTCAAACTCGTTGGTAGGGAAGTTGGGTGAGAAAAGTATTTCTTGAAGTAAAGCAAGACTTGAGTGAATATGCTTTTGAGTAGCGAAAAGGCGAATGCTGGTACCATCAACTGCCGTTTGCACTTCTATGTGAGCCCCCATATGTTCAAAAGCCAATGCTATTTCTTCAGCATTTTTGGTAGAGGTCCCCTCAAGGAGCATTTTACCTGTTAAAAAAGCAATTCCTGGATTTTTTTCAAACCAGCTACCACTCTGGAAAATAATTTCCACCAAGCAGATTGGGTATTGTTTGTCTGGGATAATAAGACCTTCAATACCGCCATTCAATATGATTTTACGGCAAGTTCTAAAATTAAAATTCTTTACCGGAAAAGACGCAGGCGCAAGAGTCCGATCCATCATGAAGAGACGTCGAGGGTTTCTTTTTTATTGAAATTAAATAAGAAAGATAATCTGAGAGTATCTCCCAATGGATTGTTTTGTTCTTGGGGAATGAGATAAGATAAGTCGAGGCCAAAGGTCGAATACCGAACACCAAAACCTACTGTAAAATATTTTCGAGCCCCTTTGTTTTCATGTTCATTAAAATAACCTACCCTGACCGCTACCATTTCTCGATACCAGTATTCACCACCTATAGAATAAGTAAGTTCTTGCATTTCCTCACTAAAACCATTGGGGGCATCATTAAAAGAACCGAAGGTACCACTGATGAACGGACGGTTGGGATCTTTACCTGATGAGATGGTAGGATTTCCATTACTGTCTAAGACTAGATCTCCATTGGTATCCCGAGCATAAATAGGAGGAGTAGGAACCAATAATTTGTTTATATCGAAGATAAATGTGAACGAGTTGTACTGATCTATATTCATTTTTAACGCTGTCCCTACCCTGAGGTTGGCTGGGATAAAATCTTCAAACTCCTCACTGGTGTAACTGATTTTTTGACCCAAATTAGAAACGTGGGCACCTAAGGATAAATCAGTATCTAATCCTCTTAAAACCAGTGGTTTAATGTAATAGAAACCTAGATCAAAGGCAAGGCTTTTACCAGAATTGGCACTGGGCGCTCCTATGCTGTTTCCCAATAAGTTAGACCAAATGTACCTGATACTCAATCCTCCACTTAGGTTTTCGGTTAATTTTCGAGAGTAAGTGGCATCAAAGGATAATTCACGGGGATTTTCAATACCAATGGGTAACCCAGTCACATCGGTAAGTTGAATTTCTCCTAAATCAAAATACCTCATACTGATGCCTAAAGCTTGAATTTGATCAATCCTTTTATAGTAAGTGAGATAATTGAGAGACATATCATCTACAATATTTCCCAACCATGGAGAATAGGAAAAAGAGAAGCCTGAGCTAAAATCAATAAAAGCAAGTTTAGCATTATTCCAATGAATACTCTGGGCATCAGGACTCGTGGCTACACCGGCATCACCTAAAGCAGATCCTCTACTGTCTGGAGCAAAGCTTACAAAGGGAACGGCAACTGAAATAGGATTATCTCCTTTTTGTCCGGTCACACGTACTTGTCCTTTGGTAAAGATAGGGAGCCAAATAATGGGAATAAAAAATAAAAATAGCTTAATGGTTTTCATTTTATACGGTAAAGTTAGTTTAATTATTGATTAGTAAACGCTCAATAGCGGATCCTTTTGCCTGATCTTGGGTGCTTGAAACTTCGATCCGGTACAAGTAAATGCCTTTTCTAAATTTTCCTGGCGGAAAGGGTAAATAGAGGTCATCGATTTTTTTAGGACTGTCATCAATTTCAAATAACTCTTCGCTGATGATATTTCCCCGAGTATCATATATTGTTAATGCAATTTCTAAAGCTTCTCCTATTCGATCATGTTCAAATGTAAAAGTGGTACCATCTATGGCTGGGTTGGGATAGTTCATCACATTGTGAAGCAATAATTTTGGCTCATTGGAAACTATAAAGTTAACGGACCGATAGGAGGTGTTATTGTGTATATCTGAAATTTTCAGGGTGGCTGTGTGATTTCCAACGGACAAATTTCTTAATGGGAAAGTGATGCTTCCTGATTGGTAAGTATCTAGATCGGCTACATAATAATCATTTAAAATATAGAAACTCTCATCTTCCATGGTTAAGGTGATGTCTTGATTGATGCCGATGCCTGATGTGTTGATGCCACTTTCGTCTGTTATTTTAGCAATAAAAAGTCCATTTTCCCCTACCAGATCTCCCTCATTGAACGAGTCATTATTGATGTAAAGTGTTACTGCTGGGCGGTCATTTTCTATGTTAGGATTTTCCGCAGTATTACCCATGACAAAATCTTTGAAAAATCCTGTAGCATCACTGGTAAGGTCATTATTTTGGGCATACATAATTATTTTCCCAGATTCAAACCGATAACTGATGTTTTTTGGAACTATAAACTCAATGGAAAAATGGCCATTGGAAACGGTGGCCTCACCCTCAAAAATTTTATTTTCTCTGACCGCATAAGTAAATGTAGGGTTTTCCTGACCCAAGGTTTCTTTTTCGGTGATTCGATCATAAATGGAGACATTTACACTTCCATTGAAATCCGAGAGGAACACGCTGTCGATCGATTGAATGGATCCTTTCAATAAAATCTTTTCAAGTGCGCTTAATGTATCGGCACCCAAATCGACTACATCTAATCCGTTGATACTATCAATGACGATTTTATTTTCTGGATATTGTAGCTGTAGCATGGGATCTCCTAGCAGTGAAAAATTCCGGTTATTAACGCCAGAAACACTCGCATTTTTGGTGAGCCTCATGATATCACCCAACCTCAAGAAGGATCCGTTTTCTATTTTGAATAAATTATTATGAAAGGCCGTATTGATTAATTCATTGGAAGAAGCATAAACGGGCCGGGTCGTAGTGAGTAATGCAATGGCCCCACCATTTTGGTTGAGTAGGAGCTTTTCGGCACCGGAGGTATTAATCGATGGGTCGTCATATCTGCCAAATTCACAGGTCGCAGTTAAGAATAGGGGTAAATGAAAGCGATTGGTTAAATCATTAATTAGGGTGGCATCCAGGATATTTTCAACGGCCCATTGGTTTTCATTTCCATGACCCAGATAATCTACCATAAAGGTACCTTCTTCAAGAGCGTTGATCAGTGCTTCCCTAGTGATCAGTGCAGATTCCCGACTGGCCAGTACTTCTTGGGGGAAGGCATCTATATACAACTTATTTAGCTGGGTTTGTGGTTGAAAATCGTTAAAATAATCGGCAAGGGTTTCCGCAGCCCTTTGATGTAGGTTGGCATCTCCATCATCAACAACATAGGTAATGTCATTTTTCCAGGAGCCATACATTCTTTCACTAGAGGCATAACGGATGATTTTATCAGTCATATTTTTAGCTTCTTCTTGGGTCTTAACCGGAAGTCTTCCAATCCCAATTTCTAAGCTATGATTCCCCTCATTATTTTCTCTCCAAAGCCCCTCTTCATCTTCTAAAAAGCCAAAATAATCATCTGAAGAATAACTATTGATAGGGTTGATGGCGTTCCTAGATTCATAAACGGGGACAAAGTTCGTGTTATTGGGTATACGATCTTTGTAGTCAAAAGAACAATCCCCCATGAGTAAGACATAACGAAAACTATTATTGAGACTCCAATAAAACTTAATAGCATCCCGTAAGGCAGTGAGGTCTTGCATACCAGATGAGAATTCATTATAAATCTGCGTAGTTGTCACCACTGCTACGTCCAATTGATCATGTGTCGAATGAAAACGGGCGAGTCGATCAGCAGATGCCATAAATTTTGGATGAGTAATGATGAGGCCGTCCTTTGGGCTAAGGCCTGTGATGTATTGATTAATGATTGGATGAAAGGCGATCGGCTGGGGTAAGTTCTGGTTTGAAAAAGCCAAAAAACGCTGTTGATCATTTTTTAAGGCCGTATACTTATGACTACTCCCCACAGAGTAGAGGGGCAAACTCTCAACTAAATGATGGGTTATGTCCCAAACCTCTATCTTTTCATCGCTGAGGACCTCGTAGGTAATCGTATCCTCTTCCACCCTGGGATTTGAAAATAGCATAAAGTCATTATGAAGGACTAAACGGCTGGCATAGGTCAGCACAATCTGGTCTAAGTAGCCAATTAACACATCATAGCCCGAAACTACTGGGAGTTTCAGCGTTAGGATTGTTTCGGAGTTATTGACTGGAAATTTGAAGATTTCATTTTGTACATCCCCCTTGAGATCATAAGTAGAACCCGATCCGGTATTAATAGCGCTATAGGCGATCTGTCCTAATAACGTTTCATCTTCATAGATTTCAAAGGCACCCACTAAGTCGCTTCTGCCCACAACTTTGATGAAGGCTTTGATGGTATCTAATGCGCCCTCGGTTTGGAAATTATAGCTTCTACTTTCTCCTGCTTTAAAATAGGCTTCAAACCAGTCTCTACCTGAATTTCCCAATAGGTTTACTTCATCTAATTCATGTGCTTTACGTGCCATATAGGAGGAAATAATGCTATTTCTTGGGTCGTAAGTAGGTGCTTCGGTCACTCTGGCGCCTGCTGCACCGCCGGAGGTGATAAAATAATAAGACGTATCAGAATATATATTTTTTTCAAATTGCCAAAGATCATCCTCCCAAGTCCAATCATGGGGTCCGTTTGCATAAAAAAGGAGAAAGTCGTTGTCATCGAAAATGCCATCTTCAAGACCATAGCCTTTGAGGCTATTTTCAATGAGTCCTAGAGGTCTTTCTTCATGATTGGCTTGTGGAAGCATTCCCATCCCATTTCCAAATACTTTAAGTGTATTTGGTTGGCTGTAATCCATACCTATTTGATCAAGAAAATTCTTATCGATTTTATAAACACCCTCTTCGGGGACTCCAATTTTATACCAGTAGCCTTGATCAAACAATGCGGTTTGTCCGACGGACCCAAAGGGGATAAAAAAAAGCAAAGCATATAAGATTTTCACTGCTTTATTCAACGATTTTGAAAGTATAAAATTGTCTATTTACTCAAAATTTGGCGCACGATAGACAGATTTGAAAGCAAGGATGAAATAAGGTAAGTTGGAATCATATAGGGTAAAAAATCAAGTTGAAACAGCGCCAATCCTATGACCATCACAAGCAGGGTTAAGTACCTGAATTCATTACTAACCCAAAGTATAGATTTAAATTTGAAGTTCAGCATTTTTATGGGTGCTATCATCAAGACGCTTACCATTAGGCTGTAAACAGGAATGAAATAGATCCAGGAAACCAAAAAGGATGCCTTGACAATGGTTACCGTTAGTAGGGCTGCAGCGGGCGTAGGTAATCCAATAAACGCATCCGATTGCGTTGAGTCTAAATTGAATTTAGCCAACCTGAAGGCAGCAAAAATAGGCATAAATGCGGCGCTGTAAGCAAACCAATGAAAATCACTAGGCGTTAGGGCAGTCCACTTAAATAGGAATAATGCGGGAAGAACACCAAAAGTAACCATATCGGCCAAAGAGTCTAATTCTTTCCCAAATGAGCTGGTCGCCTGAAGTAATTTTGCAGTAAAGCCATCTAAAAAGTCAAAAATACCGGCAATCATCACAAAATAAATGGTGTGTTGGTAGTTACCCTCAAAAACATTTATAATACCCAGGACTCCCGTCAATAGGTTGAGTGCAGTGAGTAAGTTGGGTATGTGCTTAAATAAACTCAAGGTTTTACAAAGGGATTGTTCTTTTTTTCATGACCTACCGTAGTCCTGGGGCCATGTCCAGGATAAATTTTGACGGCATCTGGCAGGGTATATACTTGATTTTTGATGCTTTCCTCTAAGGTCTTAAAATCACCCCCAGGAAGATCCGTTCGACCAATGCTTTCACGGAAAATTACGTCTCCGGCCACGAGTAATTTGTCAGCGGCGTGGTAGAACATCAGATGCCCTTCAGAATGACCAGGGGCATACAAGATTTCTAATCTTTCGGATCCAAAGTCAATCACATCCATTTCGCTAAGTAATTTGTCGGGTTGGGCTTCCTGATAATTTTGAATGCCCATGGTGGGTGCATAGGTCGAGACAGATTTCAGTAATGTTTTTTCCGTAGCAGGAATCCACAAAGGAATGTCATACAATTTTTTTAAATAATCATTACCTAACACATGATCGATATGGCAATGGGTATTGATGATGGCAATGGGATTTAATTTGTTGACTTTTATGAAGTCCGTAAGCTCTTTTTTTTCAAAATCTTCGTAACAGCCAGGATCGATAATAAGTGTTTCTAGGTTAGGACTGGATAATAAATAGGTGTTTTCGTAGAAAGCGTTGAATACAAAGGATTTTATGTCCATAAATAATACATTTTACTGCAAATTTGCTTAAAAAGTCGGTAAGACGATGCAAAAGCGAGATATTTTGATTGTAGGGCAAGGGTTAGCTGGAAGTTTATTGGCTTTGGAGCTCGAAAAACGAGGAAAAAAGGTCATGATCCTAGACAACAACCCGACTGTAAGTTCATCAAAAGTGGCTGCAGGTTTGTACAATCCTATCACGGGTCGTAAAATGGTGAAAACCTGGCTGGCAGATGAATTGTTTCCAAATCTTTCTAATTATTACCAAGCCTTAGAAAAAAAAATGGATGCGAGGTTTCATTTCAGCAAAACCATCTATCGTCCTTTTAATAATATAGAAGAACAAAATGATTGGTCTTTGAGAACCGTTGAATTGGGTTATGCACCCTATATTAAATCGACTTTTAATCATTCAATGAGGATAGATCAATTATTAGATCCCTTGGGAGGGTTCTCTGTCAATGATTCTGGCATGGTTGATGTAGCTACCTTGGTAAGTAAGTGCAAAAAATATTTCAAGACCAAAGAGTTATATACTCAATGTAGGATGCCTTCAGACGCATTAGAAATGGAAGAAGAGAAAATAAAATTAGGACCCTTTGAGGCCCATCAAATCATTTTCTGTGAAGGACCTATGGCAGTAAAGAATCCGCTGTGGTCTGATTTGAAATTTAAATTAGTAAAGGGGGAAATTTTAGACATTTCATGTCGTTTGGCTATTGACTATGTGGTAAGTAAGGGCATTTTTATGCTGCCCTTTAAGGATTATTTCAGAGTGGGATCTACCTATGATAATCAAAATCAAAACGAGGAGCCGACGGATAAAGGAAGGCGGGAACTATTGACTAGGTTAAGTAAGTTATACAAGGGTAATTTGGAAGTACTTAAACATCAGGCAGGCTTGCGACCGGCTACTTTCGACAGAAGACCTTTTGTAGGCTTTCATGCCAAACATAAAAATGTGGGTATATTTAATGGCTTTGGAAGCAAAGGAGTCTCTTTGATTCCGTATTTTGCAATGCGTTTAGCAGATCATATCTGTTTTGGTAAAAAAATACCTTTCGAGGTCAATCCCATTCGTTGAGACATGAATTTTAAAAATTCAATATTTGTACTTATTTGTTTACTATCGATCTCAACTTCGTTTGGTCAATATTATGATACAGAATTTGGTCAAAACAGGATTCAATACAAAAAATTTGATTGGTTGTTCTATACCACCAACCATTTTGACGTGTATTATTATGATGAAGGGGGTAAATATGCCAAAGAGGCCATTGACTATTTAGAAGACGAATTTAATAGGCTGACAGATGTATTGGGTTATGCGCCTGCTGCTAAAACTAGGATTGTCATTTATAACTCCTACAATGATCTTCAGCAGAGTAACATTGGTATTGATGGTTCTGTTTTCACTATTGGAGGGGAAATGAAATTTGTCAAGCTGCAGCTTGAAATTGCAAATCCAGGCACGGCTCAGGTATTTAAAGAAGAGTTAATTTATCTTTTATCTCGTGTTTTAATCAACGATATGCTTTTCGGTGGAAGTCTCAAAGAAGTCTTTCAGAGTTCACATCTATTAAAACTGCCTGAATGGTTTATAGACGGCGCGGCAAGATATTTGGCCTTGGGTTGGGATCTAAAAATGGATGATTTTATAAGAGATTATTTAGGTGCCAAGCACATCAAGAAAGAAAAAAAGATTCAGGGTGATGAGGCGGGCATCTTGGGACAAGCTATATGGAATTACATCGCTATTAAGTATGGAACTTCCAATATATCTAATATTCTTAATTTGACCAGAATTATGCATAAAGAGGATGTGAGCATAAGCAATACTTTAGGAATTAGTTATAAGCAATTTTCTAAAAACTGGAAAAATTATTATGCCTTTGGAAAAGATCAAATCGCTAAGAATTATGAGCCTTTAGTCAAAGAAAAAATTATTGCCACCAATAAAAAGGAAAACCTATATTTTAATGATGTTGCTGTCAGTGAATCAGGCCAATACATCGCTTACACTGAAAATTCATATGGTAAGATTTCTGTTTATCTACGAGATAGGGATACGGGTAATGAAACACGCATACTCCAAGGAGGGTATCAAGTAGAAGCAGACCATGTAGATGAAGATCTTCCGCTATTAGATTTCGCGGGAGACAATCTATTGGGGATTATTTATTTTAAACGGGGGTTTTTATACCTAGCGACTTATCATCTTGAAACGGGTCTTCTTAATGAAAAACCACTCACAAGGTTCAACCAAGTCAAAAGTTTTTCTTTGAATCAAAATGGAAGATTAGCTATTATAAGTGGAGATACGGATGGAAAAAGCGATCTCTTTCTTGTCAGTGTATTGAGAAATTCAGTTCGCCGAATTACTTCTGATATTTTTGATGATATTGACCCAACCTTCATACCTGGAACTGCAGCCATTGTTTTTAGTTCCAATCGTCCCTCGGATGAGTTAAATATTGCAGATACAAGCATTAAATATTTAAATGACCATTTTAATTTATTTTTATTCGACATAGATACAACTACCCACCAATATTTTAGAATGACCAATACCAACACCAGGGATACAAAACCCAAATTTAAAAATCAATCGGAATTATATTTTTTAAGTGATCAAAGAGGCATTACCAATGTGTTTAAATATGAAATGGGCGATGGTATTCAAACCCAAGTAACCAATTTTAATAGCAGCCTAAAAGATTTCGATTTGCATTTCAGTAATGATAATGGGATGGTTTTTATAGCTTATGACGAAGGGAAGGATCATATTTATTATTACCCCAATATAGATATTGAGTCTTCAAAATTTACTACTGAGACGACCCGTCAAAAAATCAAGCAAGGTCAATATATTGCCGAGGTTCTTGATAGGCGAAAGATGGAAAAATTAAAAAGTGAAAAGGAGGCACTCGATGCGAAGGCAGATAGCCTATTGAAGCTAGTCCAAGAAAAGCCATTGGATTTGGACAGCACCCTCAAGGAGGAGGACGCGGCAGTAATAGATCCAGAAGCTTTTGTTTTTGACGAGCCTAAAGTGTCTGAGGATCAAGATTATATAGATACCGAAAACTATAAATTTGGCGATAGAGATGTCAAAGAAAAACCAAATGATGGGCTAAAAATAGATTCTTTTTTTAAAAATTATCAACGGTTGACGATTGAAAACGAGGTGTACGGCCCTCGGGCATATAAGCCCAAGTTCAGTTCAAATAACCTCATCAATGATTTTGCCTTAGACCCACTCAGAGGGTTCGGCTTTTCAGCAGAAGTACAGGTGGCAGACCTTCTGGGGAATCATGTGATCAATGCAGGAGGCATGGTGACCAGTAGTTTTGATCAAGGAGATTTGTTTGCGGAGTATAAGTATCTGAAATACTGGATGGACTTTAAGGTTCGATTGATTCGACAATCCATCTATCTTGAGAATGACGCTGAAAATTTATTAAGACAGTCGTACAAATTAAATGGATTGATAGTGGGAGCTGCAGTACCCTTGACCAATAAATTCAGACTTGAGTTAAATTCCTTCATTAAGCAAACCAGCTTCACGAACCTGCAATATCAAAGTGTAAACGCCAATGCGACTGCTGATTATGCCCAGGATAGTCGTGTTTGGTATACTGGACTTAATTTAAAAAGCGTATTTGACAATACAGTGGAAAGGGGTTTCAATATTTTACAGGGAACGAGAGCTCTGGTTGAATTTCATTACAATCAATCATTTTCTAAAAACCAGTCTTTTAATGTGTTTAGAATTGACTTGAGACATTATCAAAAAATTCATAATGAGCTCACATTTGCGACTCGTATTTACATGGGAAAATCATTTGGTCCCAATGCACAAAAATTTCTTTTGGGAGGGGTGCCTAATTGGGTATTAGCCCAGACCAAAGAACATTCTGGAGGAGATCCTTTGACGGTAGCTAACGATATTGATAATAGTAATTTGCTTTTTACAGAATTTGTAAACCACATGCGAGGCTATGATTTGAATGAGAAATATGGGACTGCTGCTATGTTGATAAATATGGAATTGAAATTTCCAGTATTTCAATATTTGTCAAGATTTCCAGTGAAGTCTACTTTTTTGAGAAATTTCATGTTGGTGGCTTTTACTGATATTGGCTCTGCTTGGGATGGAAAAATCCCTATTACACGAAAAAATAGTATTATTTTTATTGAGTACGAAGAAACTCCTTTTAAAGCTAATCTGGCCAACTATGCCAGTCCGTGGCTGGTAAGCTATGGTTTTGGACTCCGAACGGTATTGTTGGGTTATTATCTCAAACTTGATTACGCCAGACCTGTGGAGGATTTTGAGATAAAATCTGCAAAATTCACCCTTTCATTAGGCTTAGACTTTTAACATTGTGCTATGATTACATCCATGACCGGCTTTGGTTCCGCTGAAAAAATTACCGAGAAGTATTCTTTAAAAGTTGAGATCAAGACGCTCAATAGTAAGTTTTTTGATGCTTCCTTTCGATTACCTCGAGTATTTTTAAAATGGGAAATGGAAATAAAGGCACTTCTCGAAAAAGGATTGGGCCGTGGTAAAATCAATTTGGGCGTTCATTTTGAGCTTAAAAATAACGACCAACCACCGATCCAGATAAATCAGGAACTGTTCGATGCCTATTATAAGCGTCTAGAGCAATTGTCTGGAGATATGGGAGCATCAGGAAAAGTAGCCTTATTTAAGATGGCTGTAAACATGCCTAATGTTATAGCGCATGAAGAGAATCCAGAAGAAAATATTTCTTTTGAAGCGTTCAAAGAAGTGCTTATGGAGGGAGTAGCAGATTGTAATGAATTCAGACTTCAGGAAGGGGCAAACCTTCAGGAAGCTTTGGTCTCTTCTCATCAAAAAATCAGAAATGGTCTTAGCGAGGTAGAACAACTAGACCCTGGGAGGATAGAAAATTTAAAAAGCCGCATTCATCACTCGTTAGAAGAGATTAAGCAGCGGGTTAAAGTAGATGAAAATAGATTCGAACAAGAATTGATTTACTATATTGAAAAGTTAGACCTCACAGAAGAAAAAATCAGACTGGCAAGTCATTTAGATTATTTCATTGAAGTCATCAGAGATGACCAGGGAGCCAGTGGAAAAAAATTAGGTTTTCTATGCCAAGAATTGGGTCGAGAAATTAATACTATAGGTTCTAAAGCCAATGATGCTGGTATTCAAAGATCGGTGGTGGGGATGAAGGAGGAATTAGAGAAAATTAAAGAGCAAATCCTTAATATTTTATAAACCCTAAATGGTCAGTGCTTAATGGAAATTAAAGAAGCCCAGGAAAAAGTGGATGCATGGATCAATGCCACTGGAGTACGCTATTTCAGTGAACTAACCAATATGGTTATATTGTCAGAGGAGGTTGGGGAATTGGCGCGTATCATAGCGAGAAAATATGGTGATCAGTCCTTTAAAAAATCAGATGAAGCCTATGATATGGCAGACGAAATGGCGGATATTTTATGGGTGTTGATGTGCTTGGCCAATCAGACAGGTATTGATTTGACACAAGCATTAGAAAGCAACTTTAAAAAGAAGGATCTCAGAGATAACCTGCGTCATAAAAACAATCCCAAATTGAAATAAATGGTAATTTCAATCAATATACCGGCCTTACTTTTCCCAGCGATTTCTTTGTTATTGTTGGCCTACACCAATCGGTTTTTGGTGATTGCGCAGATCATACGAGAATTGCATAAAAAATATTTGGAGCATGACGATAAAGTCCTCATTATGGGGCAGATTAAAAATTTAAGAAGAAGATTGACCTTGATTCGAGATATGCAGATTTTGGGGGTACTGAGTTTTTTCTTCTGTGTGTTAAGTATGATTTTCATCTTTTATGGGCGGCTTGATTTGGGCAGCTATTTATTTGGGTTCTCTTTAATCTTATTATTGGCTTCTTTGATTTATTCCTTAAGGGAGTTACAGATTTCAACCAAGGCGTTGGATCTTGAATTGTCCAAAATGGAATTGGGGAGGCGTACTAGATTTTAACAATTTTCGAACCCATCAATTTACCATTGAGGTCTGGGTACTTGTCTACTTGAAGACAAAAATCAAGATCTTTTGTTACTCCAAATTTTTTAAGTCGCTGAGCATGGTCAGATTTTTGCGCAATTTTTAGCAAGGAATTTTTGTTCTGAAGATAAAAATCTAAAGCCATTTTAGCCGCATCATTCTCGGCGAGAAAATCATGACCGACCAGTTGATTCACTAAGGCACCAGCGTACAAGGTGTCTTCGATATTGGGAGCTTCCTTCCAACCGGCGCAATGAATGACAACCGGTAAGTTTTGATCGATTAAATAGCTCAAGGTAGCGGTAATGTTCAGAAATGAGCCGATGATTACCTGTTCTGCATTTGTTGATTTTTCTATAGCCATCGTACCGTTGGTTGTGGATATAGCCACATCTTTTCCAGATACTTTTCCCAGATAGTCAAAAGGTGAATTACCTAGGTCAAATCCTTTAATTTTGATACCTCCACGTTCTCCTGCGGTGAGCATGCCCTGAGTTCCTAGGCCTAGGCATGCGGCTACGGTACTCACAGGATAAATGGCTTTTACATTTTCTGCCAATGCAGTGATCATACAGGAAGTTGCCCGAAATATATCTACCACAACAGCAATTTTCCCTTCGAGAAAGTGTTGATTGATTAACTTAGGCGTGAGACAAACCTCTATAGTTAAGGGCATAGGCTTATAAAAATGGAGTCTTACAAATGGTGGCAGGAACCTTTTTATGGCGTATACCGATAAAAATTTCGGAGCCTAATTGATGGGAGCCCATGGGAACATAACCCATGCCAATACCTTTATTTAATGAAGGGCTCATGGTGCCCGAAGTGACCTTACCAATGGTTACACCCTCTACATTCATAATGGGGTAATCATGCCTTGGGATGCCTTTGCCATTGATTTCAAAAGCGACTAATTTTTTCTGAACTCCTTTTTCTTTCTGTGAGGCCAAGGCAGTTGAATTGACAAAAGGTTTGGAAAATTTTGTAATCCATCCTAGACCCGCTTCAAGGGGAGAGGTTGTATTATCGATGTCATTTCCATACAAACAATACCCCATCTCTAGCCTCAAGGTATCTCGCGCACCCAAACCTATGGGCTTGATATCATGTTGAGCCCCGGCCTGAAATACTTTAGTCCATAAAGATTCGGCATGTTCATTTTTAACATACAATTCGAATCCACCTGCACCTGTATAGCCCGTAGCTGAGATGATGACCCCATCTATGCCGGCTAGGGTACCTTCATGAAAGTGATAAAATTTGATCGCCGCTAAGTCAACTGCTGTAATGGATTGCAACACATCCAAAGCTTTGGGTCCTTGTACCGCAAAGAGGCAATAATCCTTCGAGACATTGGACAAAGTGGCCTTCATGTCATTGTTGGCTGAAATCCAAAGCCAATCCTTTTCAATATTGGAAGCGTTGACGACCAATAAATATTTTTCTGTATTGAACCTGTAGACAATCAAATCATCTACGATGCCGCCCTCATGATTGGGCAGACATGAATATTGCGCTTGACCATCTATGAGTTTAGCTGCGTCGTTGCTGGTGACTTTTTGAATTAGCGCTAGGGCATGGGGGCCTTCAACAAGAAATTCGCCCATATGAGAGACATCAAATACACCTACCCCATTTCTGACGGATAAATGTTCTTCTTTATCTGAACTGTATCTTACTGGCATTTCAAATCCACCAAAGGGAATGATCTTAGCCCCAAGGGCTTCGTGGACATGATGTAAAGGGATGCGAATGTTTTCCATAGGTCTGCGTTAGATAGTAATTTTAAGCCCTACAGGGCAGTGATCGGATCCCATTACCTCATTATAAATTAAGGCGTCATCAAGTTGTCCCTCAAGGGCTGCAGAGGCTAAGAAATAGTCGATTCTCCAGCCTACATTTCTTGATCTTGATTGAAAACGGTAATTCCACCAACTGTATTTAATTTCCTCGGGATAATACTTCCTAAAGGTATCTACATACCCTGCGCTTAATAAGCTTTCTAAACCGTCAATCTCTTTTTGAGTATAACCACTTGATATATTGTAATTGGGTTTAGGCCGCGCAATGTCAATTTCTTTATTGGCTACGTTGAGATCCCCGCAAATAATGACGGGTTTTGTTTGCTCTAAACTTAAAATATATTCTTTAAATGCGATATCCCATGTCGCCCGATAATCTAATCTTTTTAAACCTTCTCCTGAATTGGGTGTATAAACGGTAACTAAAAAATAAGAGGTAAACTCTGCGGTAATCACACGGCCCTCTTGATCATGTTCTGCCGCTCCCATATCAAAACTTATATTTAACGGTTTTTCTTTGGATAAAATGGCAGTTCCAGAATAACCTTTTCTTGCCTTAGATGAGTTGGTATATATATGGTAACCTTCTATTACCGAAAATGCTTTATAAGCATCTTCGGGCTGAGCCTTAATTTCTTGCAGACACAACACATCTGGGTTTAATACTTCGAGATCTTTGAGAAAATCTTTTTTCATAATAGCACGAATGCCATTAACGTTCCAGGAAATAAGATGGGTGATTGACATAAAGGCTAAATTAAATAGACCTTGTGATTATTTAGGTAGAAGTTGAAATGTTTTTCTATGGTAGTGTGTGATACCTTGTTTACGGATCCCCTGTCGATGGGCGATAGTCGGATAGCCCACGTTGGTTTCCCAACCGTAATGAGGATATTCTTTTGCCAGGTCTCGCATGAGTTGGTCGCGATACGTTTTAGCGAGTACTGAAGCAGCGGCGATTGAAAAGAATTTCGAATCGCCTTTAATAATGCATTGATAAGGAACAGAACAGTGAGGGGTATACCTATTGCCATCTATGAGAAGGAGTTCGGGTTTGATTTTTAACTGATCAATGGCTCTGTGCATAGCTAAAAATGAGGCATTGAGGATATTGATTTCATCAATTTCTTGAGGAGAAACCACTCCAATACCATAAGCCAATGCTACATTTTCTATTTCTACTTTAAGTGCTTCTCGCTGGGAGATGTGGAGTTTTTTAGAATCATTAAGGAAATCATGTTTGAAATGTTTGGGTAGGATGACGGCTGCCGCAACAACAGGACCTGCCAAGCATCCTCTTCCTACTTCATCACAGCCAGCTTCAGTTTTATTCTCATCAAAATAGGAATTGAGCATAGACCTACCTTTTCATTATTGAATGAGTATTTTCTTCATTTCATTAAAATCCCCAGCTTCAATGGAGACGAGGTAAATCCCAGCTTTCAGGTTGCCTCTTTCAAATAAGAGTTGATGTGTGCCGGCGGCTACATGGTAAGACCGTACGAATTTACCTTGTAGGTCCAAAACTTTCACTAAGCCTTTTTTATCTAATTTCAGTACAATTTGCGCGGAGGAGACCATCGGATTTGGATAAATACTGAATCTATTTTTTTGATCTTCATTGATTCCTAGGGGTTCTTCTTGAATGGCTAAATCATCGATAGCCCATCCCCAACCGGTGACTGCTGCATCAGCGAAGAGTCTGAAGCGAATCAGGACTACATCATTTGGATCGAAGGTTTCCAACATATCAATGGTTCTTGTTTTATAAAGGCTAGGATCTCCATCACTACCTCTATTGTAAGCTGAAGCCCACTCTGGATAAACGTCGGAATCATAGCCATCGAGAAAAGAGGTCCAATTGAGGCCATCAGTGGAACCCTCCACAATGACATAATCCCAGAACTCATCATCACCAAAACTGGTCCCAGTTTCACCTGTTTCTACAATGACAATTTCTTTGAATTGGAGGGTTGCATCTGATTCCTTGATTTGAATAGGTGTTTTTAAAACGGAGATAAGCTCGGTTGATGATGGATGTGGATGTGTTGTATGCAAAGCGATGTTTGGAAACCCACTTTCGTAACCCGTTTTAAATCCAGAGAAGACGAGTTGGTCAGAGGCACTTGAAAAATCAGTACTATATCTGGTCTGAACATCGAAAACGTCGAAGAATAAAGCTTGTGATTCTAAAGATTCGTAACTCTTTCCATCTTTGTAAGCCAGGGTCTTGATGGATTCCATTCCATTTAGGTTTAAATTATCTAAGGTAAGGCTGACCGCTCCGAGGTCTTGTGTCCCCACAGAATGAATGACATCACCATCCACTATGACTTGGGTAGAATCAAAAAGGGTTGAATAGGATAGGGCAATGGTCATCAACCCTTCAGGGTTGATACTCACTTGTTCGATATTAGGTGCAAAAAGAATTTCTTGTTCAATTTCAGGAATGGTTACCGACCAAATACCTCTCCCGTAGGTGGCGAGAATGATCTGATCATCTTGGATCTTCATATCTAAGACCTTTACCATAGGCATATTTGAATTAAGTAGTGCCCAAGAATCCCCTCCATTTGAAGTTTCAATGATTCCAATTTCAGTACCTACCCAAATGTGATCGGGATCATTAGGAAAACAAAGAAAGCTATGTGAGGCCACATTGGGGAATCCGCGATCACTCAAACCTGTCGCAGGGTCAAATCCAGATATATCTAACCAGGTTTGCCCTAGGTCTTTAGTCTTGAGAATTTTGGGTAAACCATCAATTGAAAAAATAGCAAAGGCTGTATTAGGGTCATCGGGATGGCTTCCTAGAGCAGTGACGGGTCCCATATTTGGGTAATCTAAGTAAGTTTCTGTAGGCGTGAAGGTCAATCCTTTATCAGTAGATACAAAGAGTCTTTCATTTTCACTCAGGTAGCTGCCGACCCATACAATATTGGCATCAGCTGCCGACACTTCTATATCAGAAAAATTACTGAAGTACCAAGCATCAGATGTAATGCGTGATAAACTCCAATCATCACCAAAATTATTAGATATGTAAACACCATTTTGGCTTACTCCATAAAGACGATCAGGATAGAATCTTGAACTGGCTAACCTGGATAAAAAAGGGCCATCGTTTTCAGCTATTCCATCTACTGCGTAGCTCCAAGTTTTTCCACCGTCATGCGAGGATGCAAAAGAGTTATAATAGATCGAACCCATAATTTTTAGAGGATCACGATTGTTCCACATTACTTCAAATCCGTCACCCCCCAAGGCAAAATCAAAATGGGTAGCAGCATTGGAGGAGATTCCCTCGGGAGTTAAATAAGTGCCATTGTCTTGCATACCTCCAATATATCTATCTTCACCGGGCATTTTATCAGCACTATAGAATTGCGTTGCATTATAGCCCATGCTGACATATTCAAAGTCCATATCCTGATGGCCCGGCTGTTTGGATGACTTCGATAAATAAATACCCCCATCATTAGTACTTAAAAGATTGAAAGTGGAATCTCTTAAATTGATATTGAGGGCATGTAAACTGTGATGATCTGGGTGAATACCATCTTCTGATCTGGGTAGATATTGTGAAATAGAATTATTTCCATCATATTCACCATAAGCATCTGAAATATTGTAGGTTTCCCTTAGGGTAGTTTCTCTGTCAAAAAGTCCGAATCTAATTTCAGAGTTAGGGAGGGCTAGAGGATCAAAATCATACCCATCAATACCCACAGGCCATATAAAATATAGTTGTTCATAGGTATGCCCACCATCTAAGGCAATCGCACTATCCGGTAATTCAGCGTAATCTAGAAGATGAATAAATAAGTATTCTCTGGAATGCAGATTACTGAGCCCATCAGTATTTGGAGGGATCAGGTTCCACACGCTGTCTTCTTGCTGATCTCTAAAAGAGACCATGAGTTGCTGATCATTATCCACATCCCAAATCTGAAAGGGTACCTCTACATAATCTTCATATTGGTAACTAGCATCAGGTACGCCAGATCCTGCACCACCCACACTGAACCTGTGTGCTTTTTGGGTGCCTTGCCCAAAGCGGACTTCTACTTTCACGGAATTTGAGTAACCCACTTCTCCAATCTCCAAAATCCCTTCCAAATAGGTTCCTGAAAAATTGATAAAACTCATGAAGGCTTCCGAACCATTGTTTTCAATATCAAAGGCTTTGCTGTTTTTTTTCGAATCCGTAGCTGTAAATTCCCATATATCCACACCAGCTACATACACTTTGTTTGAATCAAATGGATGTGCCATGACGGCATTGTCGTACGATCCCTGTTTTAGAAAATTAAAGTCATCAGCCTCGTTGACTTCGCCCATGAGGGACCAGGTCTCTGCACCATTTCTTGAAATATACAATTGACCTGACGCTTCTGAGGCCCAGATAATGTTGGGATCAATAGGTGAGACGGCGAGTTCGATCCTGCCAAATTTGGAGATACCTGAACTGCTTAGTGTCCAGGTTTGTCCACCATCTGTGGATTTATAGACTCCCTTCCCTCGAATGGATGCATATTGTGTATCCCATTCATTTGGTGTACTGATCACCATGTCTCCTATAAAACCATTTTCAAAGAGTAATGAGGCTTCCCAAGAAGTGCCCCCATCTGTTGATTTATAAATTCCAGAGGTTGGGGAACTTAAAGACCATACACTAGATCTACCGGAAACTACTACTTCATTTTCATCGGCGGGGTTCACAATGATTCTTCCGATTATTTGTAAAGCGGGCATTTCTTCTGGATCGATGGTTTGAAACCAGTTTTGTCCATGATCAATAGATTTGAAGAGGCCCGATCCGTTTTGATCTCCCGTGTTTAGCTCGCCTGTTCCAGCATACATTATGTCCGGGTTCGATGTAGCTTGCGCCAGAGCATTGGTACCGAGATTGGGTAAACCGTTTGATGAGGTAGCCCAGGTGGCACCCCCGTCCATTGTCTTCCAAATTCCTCCTGATGCCGCACCGACAAACCAAGTATTTTGAGAGGCGTCGGATGCATCGATGAAGAAGGCTCTGGTTCGACCGGCTATATTTCCTGGCCCACGCTCTATAAATTCATAAGCATCTTCGCTGCGCGCATTTTGATTTTTGTTCTTTAATTCTTGAAATGCTCTTAATTGATAATCACCCTGATACGTTGGGCCCTTTTGTCCATGCGCTGTTCTGATGGCTCTTTGTATTTCTGCGTGCTTATCGGGATAACCCATTCGCATACGTTCCTTTTTCTCTTTTTTCTCTTTTTTGACCAGTGCCAGTACCCTATTTTGAGTTTTGATGGAATGATTAGAGGTCTTTATTTCGGCACTTTCCTCAAAGTGTTTTAGCAAAAAAACACTCAACAAACTTACACTAAAAATTAAAAAATATTTTTTCATTGGAACAAAATAATGTTGATTTTAACAGTATTTTTTTTTGCAAAAACGCTGTCTTTAAATGAACTAATTCAAAATGGATTTATGGGAAGTTCTGAACAAGATAATGGGATAAAATTAATTATAATATTTAACAAAACGGAAAGAATATAAGTTCAAAAGTTTTTTGAGCTGATTTTTGATATAATAAACCGCGTGTTTATTTAATGAATTAGGTTTTTTTATTTAATCCATCCTGCAATCAAGAGATCAGAGTCTAAAATTAGATTTTGTAATATGCATTAATGTAAATATATGGTATACTCAATATTAGGAGGCCTATTTTTGAGTGATATTTATAGCTTAAAATCAATTTATGAAGAGTCTTTGGATTAAAAAAAGTAGTTTGAAAGTATTTGAAAACCCTTGGATTGTGCTGCATGATGAGCAAGTAATCAATCCCAGAGGAGGCGAAAGTCAATATGGAAGAATTCATTTTAAACATGCGGCCATGGGGATCATACCGATGGATGATGATTTGAACACTTACTTGGTGGGTCAATGGCGTTATCCTTTGAATGCTTATTCTTGGGAAATTCCGATGGGTGGAGGCCAGTTAGATCAAGATTTGTTAGGTTCCGCAAAAAGAGAACTCTTAGAGGAAACTGGGATTACGGCTACCCGCTGGCAAGAGCTCTCAAAAGTACATCTTTCTAATTCGGTATCTGACGAAGTGGGTTATATCTATTTGGCCAAAGGACTTACTTTTGGTGCTACCCAATTTGATGAATCTGAAGATTTAATGATAAAAAAATTACCCTTAAAAAAGGCTATAGAAATGTGTTTAGAGGGCTCTATAACGGATAGTTTAAGTCTGATAGGGCTGTTGAAGTTAGCTCGAACGTATTCATTTTAAGTTCAAGTATTTTGAAGAGCGTCTCGTTTGAAAGGACCAATGACACCCTCTTTCAATAAGTAAAATTAGTGGTCGATTTCTGACTGTAATTACCTATTTTCGCCATCTAGAGGCCTACAAAGAATCATGACGATCAAGGATCATTTTCGAAAAAACATAGTTTTAGCAACTCCTGTCATCATTGGACAACTGGGACATATCATGGTCTCAGTTGCCGATACGGTTATGGTAGGTAAGGTGGGGGTCATCCCTCTGGCAGGGGCTACTTTCGCAACAGCAATTTATCACGTTTTTATGCTGTTTGGTCTGGGCGTCAGTTATGCGATTACACCGTTGGTTGCCGCCACTCAGACTACAGATAATAAAGGCCGCTTGATTTTTTTACAAAATGGCATACTCCTGAATACTCTTTTAGCTTTATTGATGTGTCTTATAACTTTGATTTTGACACCTTATTTATCTTTTTTTGGTCAGGAGCCGGCGGTGACCCTCGCGGCCACTTCGTATTTAAAAATTATTTCAATATCATTGATTCCTTTGATGATTTTTCAGACATTTAGACAATTTTCGGAAGGCCTATCCAATACTTTAAGTCCAATGATTGTTTCTGTTTTGGCCAATCTATTGAATGTTTTGCTGAATTATGTCTTTATCTATGGTAACTGGGGGTTTACTGAAATGGGGCTCAACGGAGCAGGTTATGCCACTTTGATCTCTCGATGTATCATGGTTGTTTTAATGATGGCATTGAGCCGGGATATGTGGCGTGGCTTCAGAGGATATTTTGATTTAAAAGTGATCAAGCGTTTACTAAGAATTGGGGTGCCTTCTGGTTTGCAGTATGTATTTGAAATAGGGGCATTTTCAATGGCAGGAATTATGGCAGGTTGGATCAGCGCAGCTGCATTGGCAGCACATCAAATCGCGTTGAATATGGTCGCAGTAACCTATATGGCTGCATCAGGACTCGGTGCAGCAGCAGCCATTAGGATTGCAAATCAAATGGGAAGGAAGGATCTGAAAAATTTAAGATTGGCAGGATTTTCATGTCTTGCTTTGGTGGCTGTTTTTATGTTTTTAGCTGCGATATTTATTATCCTAGCAAGACACTGGTTGATTCAACTGTATATTGACGATGAAGCGGTACAAAGAATTGCCCTAGGCCTGTTGTTAATCGCGGCAGGATTTCAAATATCGGATGGTTTACAAGCGGTGGGTTTAGGAATCTTAAGAGGCTTGACAGATGTTAAAGTACCCGCATTCGTCACTTTTTTTGTCTATTGGATTTGTGCCATTCCTGGGAGTTATCTCTTAGCTTTTCATTTTGAGATGGGCTTAACGGGTATTTGGTATGCTTTATCAGGGGCTTTGACTTTGGCTGCTTTATTACATATTTTCAGGTTTATTTATCTTACTAAGCGGATGCATTTTTAATAAAAAAAGTATTTTTTTTATTAATATAAGAAAGTTACCCGCTTACATTTTAAAGCTCATTTAAGCTACTTTTGCCTCAAATTTATCCTATGAAAAATCAAAAGGCTGCGTTAGGCTTCATTTTTGTCACGGTCCTTATTGATGTGATTGGATTGGGAATTATCATACCTGTGATTCCCAAATTAATCATGGAGTTAAGTGGGGAAGATATTAGCCAAGCCTCTCGTTATGGAGGCTTATTGATGTTCATTTATGCTTTTATGCAATTTATTTTTGCCCCTATATTAGGTGGACTGAGTGATCAATTTGGTCGGAGACCCATCCTCTTGATTTCTTTGTTTGGCTTAGGCTTAGATTATCTTTTGATAGCTTTTTCAAGTAGCCTTTGGTGGCTTTTTTTAGCTCGACTCATCGCAGGTATCGGGGGGGCTAGTTTCACTACTGCATCGGCCTACATAGCAGATATTTCGGTGCCAGAGAAAAGAACCCAAAACTTTGGAATGCTTGGGGCAGCCTTTGGGTTGGGCTTTATTATTGGACCCGTCATCGGAGGGGTATTGGGTGACATCGGCTCTAGAATTCCTTTTTTTGCAGCTGCAGGGCTGGCTTTGATCAATGGGTTGTATGGTTATTTTATCTTACCTGAATCTTTGTCTAAATCAAACAGGCGTCCTTTTAAATTATCTCGAGCAAATCCTTTCGGTACCTTTAAGCAACTTAAAAGACATCCCCTTATCATTGGGTTATCAGTGGCTTTGTTTTTCACCTATATCGCCCATCATGCCACACAATCAACTTGGGCTTATTTCACCATTGAACGATTTGACTGGAGTGAAGCTGAGGTAGGATACTCTTTAGGTTTTGTTGGTTTAATGATTGTTTTGGTCCAAGGTCTGATTATCCGATATGCCGTTAAATTCATGGGTCAAATAAAAGCCGTATATGTAGGCCTTGGTTTCAATATGGTGGGCATGCTTTTGATCGCCTTCACTACGCAAGGATGGATGATTTATGTCGTAATGTTTCCCTATGCCCTCGGTGGCTTGGCTGGACCCACCATGCAAGCGATGATGAGCGCTAAGGTAACTTCAGATCAACAGGGTGAACTTCAAGGAGGCTTGACAAGCCTGATGAGTGTTACTTCCATCATTGGTCCTCCTTTAATGACGACAGTTTTTGCTTTTTTTACCGCTGCAAATACGGTTTTTTATTTTCCTGGAGCCCCTTTTGTTCTAGGTACTATTTTAAGTGGATTGGGATTAATATTTGCTTTCAAGACCCTCAAGGAAGTATAAGAAATGTGTCATAATACCTGAGATCAAAGCGTGAATCGATTTTTATCCTTAAATTGAATTTTTATGGCAAGCATAAGAGAGCGGCCTATTCAGATTGAAGATCTAATGATTTTGCAAAAAAAGAGAACAGCTAAGCGTCTCGGATTGATTTTCGGGCTCACATTCATTGCGTTTTTGGTCGTATTGTTATTCAATACGCTGAGATATGAATCTTTACAAAAGCATTATGAAGCCATTCCAGCCATCAAAATCCCTGATCTAGCCGTTCATAGGTTTCAATCGGGCATTAGGTATCGTACGATTTCATTTGGAGACGGGCGCCTACCGAATAAAGAAGTATTTTCAGGATTCTTAGACCATATTAAAAACTCATTTCCTTTGGTAGATAGTCTACTCATTAAAAGGACCATGGGTGATTATACCTTGCTGTTCGAATGGAAGGGTCTATCGGAGGAATCTCCGGGGTTAATTTATGCGCATTACGACGTAGTTCCCATAGACTCCTTATCCCTTTCTGCATGGAAGTCACCGCCTTTTGCAGGAACTATCGTTGATGAATCTATTTATGGGAGAGGGACTTTAGATAATAAAGTGGATGTTTTTGCCATATTAGAAGCCATGGAAATGTTGCTCAGTCAAGGTTTTCAGCCTAAGAACACTTTATATTTTGGTTTTGGCCACGATGAGGAAATAGGGGGTAAAGAAGGTGCCGCACAGATTGCGAATTATTTCAAAGAACAAGGGATTAGATTGTCTTTTTCCCTTGATGAAGGCGCCCCCCTCCTCGACGGTGAAATGATGGGTCTCAATCAACCGTTGGCTTTGATCAGCATAGCCGAGAAGGGGTATGTTTCTTATCAGTTGACCATTAATACAGAAGGGGGTCATTCATCCACACCTACAAAGAACAATACCATTGCTTCTTTGGCCAGAGCCATCATAAGGTTGGAAGAAAATCAGTTTGATTATTTGATGCAACCGGTCCGTGATCAATTGCGCTATTTAGGGGCTGAAATGTCTTTCTTTAAACGAATGATTTTTGCAAACGCTTGGTTGACTCAAAATTTAATATTGAAAAAACTGAATGCTCACACGACAACGGTTGCGACGCTCATTCAGGGAGGTTTTAAGGACAACGTGATTCCAACTACGGCCTCGGTTACGGTAAACTTCAGAATTATGCCGGGCCAAACTATACAAAACGTACACGATCATGTGGTGAAGGTGATTGATGATTCCAGAATTACTTTATCTATTTTGCAAGGGGGAGGTCAAGAACCCTCACCCGTCGCCTCGGTGCATACCGAGGCCTATACAATCATAGAAAAATCAATCAAACAAGTTTTTGGGGAAGTGATTGTTTCACCTTTTTTATTACCGGGGGGAACGGATTCTAAACATTTTGTTGAGGTGACTGACCATTGTTATCGATTGAATGCTGCTCAAATCACTAATATTGAAGCTGCCGGTTTTCATGGCTTAAATGAGCATATAACAGTCATTTCTTTTCAAAATGCCATACGTTTTTATCATCAGTTGATTCAAAACATAAATGGTTGATGCCTTGATTTTTTTGTTTTTACTATTGATTTTTATTGACTAATAATTTATTTATCTGTTTCTAGATTGAATTAGCATCATGAAAAAGTTGAAAAGATGATTAATTTTGATTAAATTCGCCAACTTTGTTTGCAATTATTGGGTAAGTCTTTTAGAGCTTTGCGGCTCATAACTCTTTAACAAGATCTCTAAAAACCCAACAAAAAGAACATTAAAGTTTCATCTAATTAATCATTAATGCGACAGCTAAAGATAACCCAATCAATAACCAATCGAAGAGAAAGTCATACTCTTGAGAAATATTTCACTGAAGTGAGTAATGTTTCCATGATTACCCCTGACGAAGAGGTTAATTTAGCACAGAGAATTAGGGAAGGGGATCAATTGGCGTTGGAAAAATTGGTAAAATCTAATTTAAGATTCGTAGTTTCCGTAGCTAAACAATATCAAAACAGGAGTTTACCTCTTAATGACCTGATCAATGAAGGGAATTTAGGATTGATTAAGGCAGCGAAAAAATTTGATGAGACCAAGGGCTTCAAATTTATTTCATACGCGGTATGGTGGATCAGGCAATCTATCATGCAGGCGCTGGCTGAGCAATCTAGAATTGTAAGACTTCCAATGAACAAGTCAGGTGCCATCAATCAAATTAGAAGGGCTTATGCTGAGCTGGAGCAAAAATATGAACGCGAACCGACGGAAGAAGAATTAGCGGATATTTTGGACATGAAGCCCAATGAAATAAGAAATACGTTAGGAGCTGAGGTTAAGCAGACCTCGATGGACGCGCCTTTTGGAGAAGAAGAGTCAGGCTCATTGTTGGATGTCTTGGAAAATCAAACTACGGGACCCACCGATGGTCAGTTGGTTTTCAATGATTCACTGAAGGTGGAAACTTTGCGGGCGTTGTCGACACTTACGGCAAGAGAAAGAGAAGTAATCATGATGAGTTTTGGTATTGCCTTAGACAATCCTTTTACCTTAGAGGAGATTGGCGATGCCATGGGCTTAACGAGAGAGCGAGTGAGACAAATTCGTGAAAAAGCCCTTCAGAAATTGAGAGAACCCAGCAAAAACAGAAGGCTGAAAGAATTTTGTGCGACATAAAATTTTAAAAAATCAAAAAAAAGGCCTCATTTAATGAGGCTTTTTTTTTGATTTAATGAGCTGATTTAATCTATATTAAGTTGTCTAACTTAAAATTTTTGAAAAAAAAAAGATTATTAACCATCCTCAGATTGATTCAGCTTATTTTTGTGGCTTACAATAAAAATTAAATGGATTTACTTTCAGAAAGAATTAAAAACATGGTCGAGTCATCCACACTTGCCATGGCAGCTAAGGCCAGAGAAATGAAGCAGAAGGGCTTTGATGTGATTAGTTTGAGTCTTGGGGAACCAGATTTCAAAACACCTAAACATATTCAAGAAGGCGCAAAAAAGGCGATAGATGACGGAAAATATTTTTCATATGCACCGGTCAATGGCTATTTGGATTTAAGAGAGGCGATCAGTGAGAAATTTAAAAAAGAAAATGAGCTTAATTATGCACCCGATCAAATTGTAGTTTCAAATGGGGCCAAACAATCTATAGCAAATTTGTTTTTGGCATTATTGGATCCAGGTGATGAAGTCATCATATATGCGCCTTATTGGGTGAGTTATTCGGCACTCGTCGAATTAGCTGAGGGCAAGTGTGTCCTTATTAAGGGGGATATCAAAGATGATTTTAAAGCCAATGCGGATCAACTGAAAGCGGCCATAACAGATAAGACCAAAGCAGTTATTTTTTCATCGCCCTGTAATCCTACCGGTTCGGTTTTTACCAGAGAAGACTTTGAAGCGATGGCCCAAGTGCTGAGTGCCCATCCCGAAATCATCGTAATTGCCGATGAGATCTATGAATTGATTAATTTTGCGGGTGCTCACGTGAGTATTGGATCGTTGCCGGGTATGGAGCATCGTACCGTTACGGTAAATGGTTTTGCCAAAGGTTTTGCTATGACGGGTTGGAGGGTAGGCTATATAGGTGCGCCACTTTGGTTGGCCAAGGCGGCCAACAAAATCCAAGGTCAAATTACCTCTGCGAATTGCTCTATTGCTCAAAGGGCGGCTTTAACGGCCTTAACCTCTCCAAAAGAGGCGTCTAAAGCCATGGCCAATGCCTATTATCAACGACGTCAATTGGTCTATGATTTGTTGAAAAAAATACCGGGTGTTGAAGTAAACATGCCACAAGGAGCGTTTTATTTTTTCCCAGATGTGAGCAGTTACTTTGGTAAGAAGGAGATCCATAATGCGGCTGATCTTTGTATTTATTTGTTAGAAGAATCGCACGTATCTCTGGTTTCAGGAGAGGGTTTTGGTGAGCCGAATTGTCTCAGGTTATCCTATGCTGCTTCAGAAGAACATTTAAAAATGGCTTTGGCCCGAATAACTAAAGCACTAGAAAAATTGATCTGACCCATGATTCACCAGACGTTAGTAGATATTTTTACAGCCTTCAAAAACCTAAAAGTTTTAGTGATTGGAGATGTGATGTTGGATGCTTACATATATGGAGTGGTTGATAGAATTTCTCCCGAAGCCCCCGTACCTGTTTTGAATGTGAAGTCTCGCGATCAACGATTGGGAGGGGCAGCTAACGTGGCATTAAATGTTCAGTCCTTAGGCGCTATCCCTATTTTATGTTCGGTTATAGGGGAAGATGTGCCAGGAATTGAATTTTTAGGTTTAATGACATCCTCCGGGCTACGAATTGATGGAATTGTGCGCAGTACCCATAGACAGACTACTCGTAAAAACAGAGTCATTTCGGGAGGTCACCATCTACTCAGAATTGATGAGGAAGAGGATCAATCCTTAAATAAGGAAGAGCAAAAGCTGCTCAAAACGCGCGTTTTAGAAATCATAAAGGATTGCGATGCCATCATCATGGAAGATTATGACAAGGGCTGTCTTGATCAATTGCTTATCTCTGAGATAATAGAGGAGGCCCAAAGACTTAAAATTCCTGTTGCGGTAGATCCTAAAAAACGGAATTTCTTACATTTCAAGGGGGCAAGCTTATTTAAGCCAAATCTAAAGGAATTAAATGAAGGCCTAAAAGTGAATATTGATCCTACTCAGCACAGAACCATACATGAAGCTATTGGTCTTCTAGACGAGCAGCTAGGCTGTCAAAATTATTTAATAACCCTATCAGAGCACGGAGTTTTTGCGAGCAAAGGCAAGCAATTTGTTGGGCATCCGGCTCATGTGAGAGCGATTGCTGACGTCTCTGGTGCCGGAGATACGGTAATTTCTATAGCTGCATTAGGACTTACCCTTGACTTGCCCTTGGCGTTTTGGTCTGAGTTGGCCAATCTGGGGGGAGGCATTGTTTGCGAGTACCCAGGCGTAGTCCCTATAGATGCCGAGCAGCTTCTTGAGGAAGCCCTTGCTCATCCACTATTCGAACCTTTTTTTAACCCTTAAAAGCTTTTACGGCTTCAATGAAAATTTTAACGTGATCTGGATGGGTATCGGGATAAACGCCATGTCCTAAATTGGCAATATGGGGATGCCCTTTAAACTTCTCAAGCATTTTTTTTGTTTCAAGTTCGATGGAGTGCCGGTCACCATATAATACACAGGGGTCTAAATTGCCTTGTAATGTCTTATTTTTAAGCAATACCCTCGCTGTATTTACGTCCATATTCCAATCTAAACCGATGGTATTACAGGAGAGATTACTCATTTCTTTCAAAGCAAAATAGGCACCTTTGGCAAATACAGTGACCGGAACGTCAAGAATAGATTTTGAAATTTTCTCGATATAAGGCATCGAAAATTCCCTGTATTGATCCGGTGAAAGGATACCTGCCCAAGAATCAAAAATTTGTATGAGATCAGCCCCTGATAGTACTTGATTGTGTAAGTATTTAATGGTACTATCTGTAATCATACCCAAGACGGTATGTGCTAATTTAGGTTCTTGGATAAGAAATTTTCGTGCATTGGAAAACGTTTTACTTCCCCCTCCTTCTATCATATAGCATAAAATGGTCCAGGGTGCCCCAGCAAAACCAATCAGAGGAACACGCCCATTGAGTTCTTTTTTGACTAGGCGAATGGCTTCGTAAACATAGTTAAGTTCCCCACCTTCAACCTTATGTAATGATTTGATATCTGCTTCGGACTTTAAGGTTTTGGGGAAATAAGGGCCTTTTTTTTCTATCATCTCATAACTTAATCCCATGGCCTCAGGAATGACTAAAATGTCTGAAAAAATAATAGCGGCATCTACGCCCAAGAGATCTACAGGTTGTAAGGTTACCTCTGCTGCCAATTCAGGAGTTTCAACTAATTCTTTAAATCCACTTAATTTTGCACGTATACTTCTGTATTCTGGTAAAATTCTCCCAGCCTGTCTCATAAGCCAAACGGGGGTTCTTTCCGTTACTTCACCTTTCGCTGCCCTGATGAGTAGATCATTCTTTAATTGCATATGGCAAAGATAATTGGGTATGCTTTTAACTCAATGAATTTAAGTTGATGTTTTGCATTTAATCTTTTATCAGGGATCATCTTCATCTTTTATTTTCGTGATAGATTACTTAAGTCATTCAATGATTGAGGTGAGCATGCCCAATGAGTTTCCTAAGAAATAAAATAGAACACTTTCTATAAAGGACCAAAAAAGGGCACTGAATAACATCCATTTGATGATTTCCTTTTTCTTGGCACCGACGGCGTTAAGAAGTAGTGCCCCAATGATCGGGCTGAGTACGATGGGAGTGATAAAGGCCACCCCTTTGACACCAGAATATTTCCATATTTTAATAAATCTTCTAGTTCTAGGTGTAAATTTCTTATTCTTTTTTAGGCTAAAAAAACGTTGGATAAAAATCTGGACGATATGGTTAAAGAAGGTGATGAAAAAGACGGTTGACATCATCCCAGCAGTAGTTAAGAAGATAGTTGGCCCAATACTGAGACCATATCCAATGCCTAATGCAGGCCCTAAAAAGAAGCGAATGGCACTTGAAGCATAAACGGTGAAGTAGGGTATGATCTCTGTCATTTCTGGAACATCAAACTGTTTTGACTATTTGTTTGTTTTTAAATTAGGCTAGTTCATCTTTGCCATCAAAAGTATCTTAAGAAAATTGGAATTACTTGAAAATTTAATAAATGTTCATGCACCATCCGGAGAAGAATTTCGGATGAAGGAATTTTTATTGGATTATATATCCACTCAAAAGCATCGTTGGAAAGTGATGCCCGAGATAGTGCATGGGTCTGAATTTCAAGATGTGGTCATTTTAGTTTTCGGTAAACCTAGAACGGCCATTTTTGCGCATGTAGATACTATTGGATTTACCGTTCGATACGCCAATCAACTGGTTCCGATTGGAGGACCCGAGGCCGAATTAGGATTTGAATTGACCGGAAGAGACAGCATAGGCCCTATTGATTGTAAGCTACTCCCTCAAGAGGGACGACTTTTTCATGATTTTCCTCGGGGGATTGACAGAGGAACTTCCTTGGTTTTTAAATCAAATTTTAGGTTGACAGAAGAATATGTTCAGACTCCATACTTAGACAATCGATTGGGGGTCTATAATGCGTTAAAAGTTGCTGAGCAATTAGAAGATGGCGTCATTGCTTTTACCACCTATGAGGAGCATGGAGGAGGGAGTGTCCCCTTTGTTCTAAAATATTTAGAAGCTCGATTTCAAATTAGAAAGGCATTGGTAAGTGACATTACTTGGGTTACGGAGGGGGTACAGCCAGGTAAAGGTGTGGTCATTTCATTGCGGGATCGAAATATTCCCAGAAAGGTCTTTCTTGATAAATTATTACAATTGGCCGCACAAAGTGGTATCCCTTATCAAATTGAAGTAGAAGGTGGGGGTTCTAGTGACGGTAGGGAAATTCAAATGTCTCCATTTCCTATAGACTGGTGTTTTATTGGGGCACCTGAAGACCATGTGCACTCGCCCGATGAACGCGTGCATCTCAAAGATGTTGATGCCATGATTGAGATGTATAGGTACCTCATGAAAAATCTTTAACTTAACCTACTGATAATTTAATTAAACCATTATTTAAATGTTAAATATTGTACTTTTCGGACCTCCTGGAGCCGGCAAAGGAACCCAAAGCGAGCTGATTGTAAAGCAACATGGCCTTTTGCATTTATCCACGGGAGAGCTCTTTAGAAAACATCTGGGAGAAGGAACAGACTTAGGAAAATTGGCTCAAGGCTATATGGACCAAGGTAATTTAGTCCCAGATGCTGTAGTTATTAAAATGGTTGAAGATAGAATAGCTACGGCATCTAAGGTCAATGGGTTTATTTTTGATGGATTTCCAAGAACGGTCAATCAAGCTTTAGCATTGGATCAAATGTTGTTAACACATGATTTGTCGATAACGAGTATGCTGTCCCTTGAGGTGGAAGCTTCGGAATTACGTCTCCGTTTAAGAGAAAGAGGTAAGACTTCAGGGCGAAAAGATGATCAGGATAATATTAAAATTGAAAATAGAATCAAGGTATACAATGAGGAAACTAGACCTGTAGCCGATTACTATAAGGATCAAAATAAGTATACCAGTATAAAAGGAGTGGGCTCAGTTGCGTCTATATTTCAATTGATTACTCACGAATTGGAGGCATTTAAATAAAACATCTTGGCTTCAAATTTCATAGACTACGTAAAATTTTTCGGTAAATCAGGAGCTGGTGGTGCAGGTTCTGTCCATTTTAGGCGCGAAAAACATGTGCCTTTGGGGGGGCCTGACGGTGGAGATGGGGGCTGTGGAGGCCATATTATTTTAAAAGGAAATAGTCAACAGTGGACGCTCTTGCATTTAAAATACAGGAAACACATAAGGGCAGACGGTGGAGGAAATGGCAGTGCTCAAAATAGTTTTGGAGCGAATGGGAGTGATATTGTTCTGGAGGTGCCAGTAGGTACGATTGCACGAGATGCCGAGACCGGGGAAAAGTTATTAGAGATATTAGCTCATGGCGAAACAAAAATCTTGCTTGTTGGGGGAAGAGGAGGCCAAGGAAACTCACATTATAAAACCGCTACGAACCAGGCGCCAGCGTATGCGCAGCCGGGGGAAGATGCTATTGAAAAGGCCGTAATTCTTGAATTAAAGTTATTGGCAGATGTGGGATTGGTCGGTTTCCCAAATGCAGGTAAATCTACTTTGCTCGCCGCTATTTCTGCGGCCAAGCCTGAAATAGCAGATTATCCTTTTACGACATTGACCCCCAATTTAGGCGTAGTGGCCTATCGCGAGGACCGGTCTTTTGTTATGGCAGATATCCCAGGAATTATTGAAGGAGCTGCGGAAGGCAAAGGATTAGGCACTAGATTTTTACGACATATTGAACGCAATAGTATTCTGCTTTTTTTGGTGTCTGCAGATGCAGATGATATTTTGAAGGAGTATTCGATACTACTCAAAGAATTAGAAAAACATAATCCAGAACTTTTAGATAAAGAAAGGATTTTAGCGGTTTCAAAGTCTGACTTGCTCGATGATGAATTAAAAACCGAAATTTCTGCAACCCTGACAACTGTGTCACATTTATATATTTCAAGTTGGACCGCTCAAGGGTTGGTCGCATTAAAAGATGCCATTTGGCGACATCTAAATTAGACATCTGTCATATTGTCAGAATATTGCGTTTTGGCAATAAAATTGTCTTACAAAGCGTTTAAGTACTTTCATTAATAAATCTATGACAAAGAAGAAAAAGAGCGCAGATAAAAAAGCTAAGACTGACAGTAAAAAGCTAGCTACTGACATTAAGAAAGCAGTGGAGTCTACGATTGATTTGGAGGATTCAGAAAAGGATTCAGCTGCTGCTTCAGAAGAGATAGATTTAGCTGCAGAGGTAGCTGAATACAAGGATAAATATTTAAGATTATATTCTGAGTTTGAAAATTACAGGAGAAGAACCTCGAAAGAACGTCTTGAACTGATCAGTACCGCCAATAGTGGATTAATGGAGGCTTTAATTCCGATTGCTGATGATTTCGATCGCGCGCTCAAAGTGGGAACGGAAGGTGCTGTAGAAGGCGTTGAATTGATTTTTAGTAAATTTAAAAATACACTTGAAGGCAAGGGGTTGAAAAAAATGGAAACGTCTTCAGGTGATGATTTTGATGAGGATTTTCATGAGGCGATCACCCAAATACCTGCACCTGATGAAAGTTTAGCAGGTAAAATTGTAGACATCGTTGAGCCTGGTTACTTTCTTGGTGAGAAAGTGATCCGTTTTGCCAAAGTTGTAACTGGATCCAAAGATTAAGATGAGCAAACGAGATTATTACGAAATATTAGAAGTGAGCCGAAGTGCTACTGCAGATGAGATTAAAAAGTCTTATCGTAAAATTGCCATAAAATACCATCCCGACAAAAATCCTGATGACACGGCATCTGAAGATAAGTTCAAAGAAGCTGCAGAAGCTTACGAGGTCTTAGGTAATGATGAAAAAAGAAGTCGTTATGATCAATATGGTCATCAAGGAGCTCGTGGGGCTGGAGGATTCTCTGGAGGATCTATGAATATGGAGGATATCTTCTCACAGTTCGGTGATGTATTTGGCGGTGGCGGCGGCGGGAGCCCTTTTGAGAGTATTTTTGGTGGGGGTTCTTCAAGAGGTGGACGTAGGCGAAAAGGCACGAACTTAAGAATAAAGATCAAATTGACCCTTCAAGAAATAGCTGAAGGGGTAGAAAAAAAGATCAAAGTAAATAGGCTCATGGTAGATCCATCTACCACCTTTAAGTCTTGCCCTTCTTGTCAAGGGACCGGTCAAGTTCGTAAGGTAATGAATACGATGCTGGGTCAAATGATGTCGAGTGCCACTTGTCCTTCTTGTGGAGGTGCGGGTGAATTGGTCGATAGCAAAGGGTCTGGAGCGGATAATTCAGGTATGAATCGTACAGAAGAGGTGATTGCTATCAAAATACCAGCGGGGGTTACCGATGGTATCCAATTATCGATGTCGGGCAAAGGAAATGAAGTAGCAGGAGGCGTAGCGGGTGATTTATTGATTGTCATTGAAGAAATTGAGGATGATCAGTTGAAGAGAGATGGAAATAATGTGATTTATGATCTCTATTTATCATTTTTAGATGCCGCTTTAGGCTCATCGGTTGAAGTGCCCACCATAGACGGCAAAGTGAAAATTAAAATTGATTCCGGGACACAAAGCGGTAAAATTTTAAGATTAAAAGGAAAAGGAATTAAAGACATTGAGGGTTACCGTAGAGGAGATCAGTTGATACATCTCAATGTTTGGACGCCAAAAACACTTTCGAAAGAAGAGCAGAGTATTTTAGAAAACCTTAAAGCCTCAAAAAACTTTATACCGGCCCCATCAAAGAATGACAAAGGGTTCTATGAAAAAATGAAAGAATTTTTTGAATAAGGTATGTTGATTGTAATCGACCATTTTTGGTCATTGCTCGTCCTGAAG
>CAJJCN010000005.1 GCA_905182655.1 Flammeovirgaceae bacterium UBA4465 | reverse complement strand
ACAAGTAATACAATTCAGTCCATTTTGATCAAAAACCCATTTATTACCTTTAAGATAGGAGGTATTGTAACCGTTCGGATATAAAGTGTTTCGCAGGAGTTTACCTAAATCAGCATCTATCTTGAAGGGCAGTCCGAAGGGGATATATAGCGTTATTTCTGCTTCTTGAAAGCGAAAGGGGGTCATGTTTAAATTGATATCCCGAGCAAAAATGATTTCATTTTCCTCTTGAACAATAGCATACGAAACAGCTGCAGCATTATTTTCAGCATTTTCGAGGGTATTCCCCCTTGATATCACTCGTGTAATGGCTTTAAAATCACTTTTGTCATGACCTGTTAGGTATAACTTAACTCGATCATTTACTTGACCCCTTTGAGCTAAGGTTAAGGTAGATAGGGAATCCGTGGGCTCAAAGTTTTGTGTTAATTGGACATAATTTTCTGATATAAAATCCTTTATGGTTGCTGGAGTCAAAAAAGATAATCCTGCAATTGCTAATATCCAAAGTGTAAAAAGAGTGGCCCCGAGGTAGCGATTGAGTAGGGTACGCTTGGTGATAATGGTCAATCCCAATAATACAATGGCAAGCATTGGGACCATAAAGATCAGTAATAAAGTGACGGCAGTTAGGGTATTGATGGAGGAAACCAAGAGTTCCAATGGGAAAAAACCAGAAATCATGATATCGGTCCAACTTAGGTTAATTCCCAGTGCGATTAGGAAAATAAGGAGCAGTAAAAAAGACAAACCTAAACCGGTAACAATAAAGCCAATACCTAATGCAATTCTCAAGACCTCACCTAGAAAAGCCAATAATGGGCCTAATATTTTTGCTAAGGTTTCCAATACAACCGCCAAAAGCTTAAAGGGGATCATGATGATTTTTATGAAAGGGTTTTCGTCTCCTCCGGCTACTTTGAGTCTATTTTTAAAATTAGTTTCTATGTTACTCAAAGTGATGGGTTCACCTTCCATTTTCATTTTTTCCGTAATAGAGACGGCTTCTGGAGTAATGATCCACAGGACAAAATAGAAGATGATGCCAAATCCACCTAAAAATATACTGACCAACAACAATAATCGAATGATTACTTTATCGATACCAAAATAGGCAGAGATGCCAGAAGCTACGCCTGCTATTACGCGCCCTTCTTTATTTCTGTACAGTTTCCTTACTTGGGGCTCTTCTATGAGTGAAGCTCCTGGTAATGCGATCCATAAAAGGAGATAGGTTATCAAGGTAATGGTAGAAAGTCCGATAAATAAAGCATTAAAAAACAATCCTAATATCAATAACCGAACCCATAGGGGATCTATTTTAAAATAATAGGCAAATCCACTGGCGACACCTCCAATGAGCTGATTTTTAGTATTTCGTCTGAGTTTCCTTTTTTCACCACTTGTATAATCTTCATCCTTGGGTATTCCCTCCTCTTTGACTGGAGGGTCATCACTTGACGGATTATTATCTGTATCCAATGAAGCCTCGAAATCAGTCACGGTACCCATGGTTGTGATCAAAGATTCTACATCGGATAATAAAATCACTTCACTCCCTGTAGAACGTTTATCTAGAAATATTTCTGAAATACGACTTTCGATGTCCTCAATGATATCTTTGTGATCGTCAAAAGTAGAAAAATAGGCATTAATCGACTTTAAATATTCTTCTAGAAGATGATATCCTGTTTCCTCAATATGAAAAAGGGTCCCTGCTATATTGATGCTGATATTTTTTTTCATTTTTTCACTTTTTTGATTTTACAGATATGATTTGTTCGGTTGATAGGGATAATTCAACCCAGGTTGATTTTAGGGTCATTAAAAAAGCACTGCCCTCCTTGGTAATCACATAATATTTGCGTGGAGGACCTGCTTTTGATTCGACCCATTTATAGCTCACTAACTCAGCCTTTCTCAGTCGGGTTAACAAGGGGTACAAGGTCCCTTCTACGACCATGATTTTGGCAGACGTGAGTTCCTCTAGCAGGTCTGTGGCATATACTTCACCTCTTGAGATAATATGAAGTATGCAGAACTCGAGAATGCCTTTCCGCATTTGTACTTGTGTATTTTCTATATTCATCAGATCGTATTTGAAGTATCGGCAAGTTATACAAGGTACTATGTATAAACAAGTACTATGCAGTAAATATCAGGGACAATCATCTATTGATCTCAAAAAGAGAAATTCTGAGCTTAATTAAACCAGTATCATAATATTTTATCTAGAAAAAATGGCGCTAGGTAAAAGGCGTTGAATGAGATAAATTAGGGTGAAAAATTCACAGATCTCCTAAGGAATGTATTTTAATGATTTCTTTAATTACGGCTGTCTAGATAGGGTATTTTTTTATTTTATAAATAAAAATAATGGGCGACTAAGTATCGATCTGTGCGGGAATTATGTGCTGTCGAATAATTTTTCTAGCGAGGCCTTGATCAATTTCCCTAGGTTTACCCAGGAATACGAATAATTATTGTGCTTTTAACAGGGTAATCTCGTAGAGGTAGGGGTGCCATTTAGCCGTCACGAAGAGTCTATTTTGATAGCTGGCAATACCATTGAGCACATAATCTATGCCTTGGTATTTTGATCGATCAATCAAGCCCGTCAAATCAATGATGCCCTTGACTCGACCCGTTAACAAATCTATAATTATGATTTCATCAGATGCCGTAGTGTAGACATTGGCATAAAGGTCATTGCCTATCACTTCCAATTCATTTAAAAAATTGATTTTATCGGTTTGATGGTAGATCTGAAGCCGATCTATTTGAGAAAAGTCCTTTGGATTGAGTAAATAAATATTTTCGGAGCCATCACTCATTACCAAGGTATCCCCCCAGGTGGCTAAGCCCCAGCCTTCCCCTGAGTAATTAAAAGTTCTCGTGCGATTAAGGTCCTTATCATAGGCAAAGGCGATTTGAGATTCCCAAGTGATTTGAAAAATCGTTCCTTTCCAAGAAGTGGCACCTTCACCAAAATATTTATTTTCAATATTAGCCACCTGCATGACTTCACCTGTTGCTAAATCATATTTTCCGATCGTTGAGGATCCTCTATGACCGGTACTTTCATACAAGTAGTCATGATCAAAAAAAAGCCCTTGGGTATATGATTTTTCATTGTGTGGATAAGTATTGACCAACTCGTAAGTATATCGTGTAGGATTGATATTGGAGACAAACCTTATTTTTGGATATATTTTTTCTTTTTTACCCTTAAAATAAGCCGTAAGTGAAACTTGAGTGTTACCGGTACGAAGTTGCTCGGGTTTCCACTCAAAACGGTTTCCTTTAAAGATTTTAGGCTTTCCGTCACCATTCAATCGGATAGAGTCAATAAGTTGATCTTTTTTATGCTTTAGGGTAAATAAAACAATCGTATCTAAGGGGAATGTACTTCCTGATTTTGGGGTAATTAGATTAATTTCTTTTTTTATTCTGGGCGAAACTTTCCTTTTAACCGTTTTTATTTCCTTTGGGATACAACTTGTCATTAAGCACAGCAAAAGAATTGGATAGCTAAGATTTTTCAAAGAGAAATTTTTGATGCCTACGCTTGTTATATCAAGAACATGAATATGATTTTAATTGATTTAGCCTTGTGATATAAAAGTCAAAATCAATTTTTATTGTCGGGCACCAAACTTTTTATCAGCACCGGTATTGTCAACCCTTGGTAAATGATGGTCCAGACCACGACTACATAAGTCATGGTGATAATGACGTCCTTGCCGTTAAATTCAGGAAGGGTTAAAGATAATGCAATCGGAATACCCCCTCTTAAAGTCCCCCAAGACATTATCGAAATCGTATGCGGCTCAAAATTCTTCTTAACACTCAAGATTTTGATGGGTATAAAGACGCTCATCCATCTGCCGAGTAAGACGAGATTGACGGCAAAGAAACCCGCAGCAAAATAATCAAATCGTAAAGGTATGACCAACATCTCTAGCCCTATAAGTACAAAAAGCATCGTAGCAAAAGAGTCTTGAATCAGATTCCAAAATTTAAAAACGTAATCACCAGCGATTCCGGCTACTTCCGTTGAGCGACCTTCATTACCTATGACCAAACCCATGATCACTGCGGCCTGCTTGGAGGAAACATGCATAAAGTCTGCCAGGGTAGTACCAAAAAGTACAATGGTGATCGTGATAAGTATTTCAACATGAAATTCGTCGTTATCAACATATTTTAATAAGCGATACCCAAGGTACCCCATAAGTAAACCGATAAATATACCTCCCCCAACATCTGCTAGAAAGACATAAATAACTTCAAAAAAACCAAGTTGATGATCTGCTTGTCCTCCAGCTAAGTCGAGCAAGGTCAGGGCTAAAACAACGGCTATGCCATCATTAAAAAGGGACTCACCTTCTATTTTCATTTCAACGTTTTTTGAGATTTTAAAACGGCGAATGTACTCGGTGATAGCAATGGGGTCGGTTGGAGAGATCAGGGCGCCAAAGACCAAGCAATATAAATAACTCAATTCTACGCCGATCACGCCCAACATAAAATAGACTGAGGTTCCAATGACTGCGGTGGATATAATGACACCCAAGGTTGCCAAAACTAAAACTGCTTTTCTATGTTTAGCTAATCGTTTAAAGTCCATATTTAATGCACTGGAAAAGAGTAGAAAGCTCAATACAATCTGGTAGATAATGTTGCTGTATTCATATTCCCCAATATGAGTAGCATCTATTTTTAATGAATTAGTCAGATACCCGGCACCGAATATACACACAGACAGAAAGAGCGCCATGATCATTAATCCAATGGTCGAGGGCAATTTCAGGACATATATATTCAGAAAAATGAAAAGTCCAGCAAGAAAAATAAACAAGGCTATAATATCAAATACGTTCATTTTAGCAAGATTAGAATCAGAAAAGATTTATTTTTTGGTCTTTGGTATTTTTGATCATTGTATCGCAAATATTATGATTTTAATCATAAATTGAGTCAATCTGAGTCCGAAATATAGTCTAGATGACCGCTAAATGAACCATTTAGGCAGTATTTTTCACTTATTGGGCTAAAAAAAGTATAAATAGCATAAGATTTTAACCATTTGGGTCTTTTTTTGATAGGTCCTATCACTAAAAAGAGACTTAATTTAGGGGTTGTCAAGTGTGGGAGCAATCAAAATTTAGCAGTTTTTTTCCAAAACCAAATTGGCATTTTTTTTATAGGAAAGATTATTTTTTCATTCTTTGAATCCTATTTTTGCAGGGATCGAAGTAGTGTAAAAAAGAAATTTAATCAATTGATAATGAAATTATTGAGGTGGACTTATTTGTTGTTGTGGATATTTAATTGGGGTTGTTCGGCAAAATCAGGGAGTGAGACAGATCTCTTGTTTCAAGAGATCATGGACGCCCATGATGAGGTCATGCCTAAAATGGGAAAAATTCGTAATTTAGAAAAGCAATTCAGATCGGCTGCATTGACGTCTCCTGACTCTACAGAATTAAGTAGGCAAGCGGAGACTCTGGCAAGCGCCAATGAGGCAATGATGACCTGGATGCGTAATTTCAATAATGATTTTCAAGGAAGTGATGGAAAAAAAAAGGAATATCTATTACGTCAAAAAATGCAGGTATATCAAGTCAAAGAGTTAATGAATTCAAGCATTTTAATAAGTGAGGAATTAATGGGTAGCGCAATCGACTAAAGATGTCGCCACCTTTTTGACTGAAATAAATCCCGTTTGATTACCCCAACTATTGCCGATATATGTAAGAATTTCAGCTATTTCTAAATTACTTAACTCAGCTTGTGCGGGCATCGCAATATTCTGATTTGACGCTTTCCGACTTACTTTTGTGCCATATTTTATAAGACAAGCCGCTGGGCCCATGTCATCCATCAAAGCGGCAGACCCAATCAGTGCTGGATATAATTCTCTAAACCCTTTTCCTGAATTTTGATGGCAATGGGTACAGTTTGTATTGTACAAAATTTTACCTTGTATGAGATACTGCGTATACTTCATTTTAGAGGCTTCATCAAGATTTTCAGGAACGTGGCTCTCCGAGGGTTTTTGATAGGAATGACAACTTAGAATTAAAAAAAGGAAGAGGAATAGAAATAAATTATTACTGCTCATAGCTTGTTAACAACTTATCAATGTCTTTCATAAGTAAATCAACTTGACTGGCGATGGTGCCATCATAAACCCCACGTACCTGACGCTCTTTATCGATCAACAAAAAGGCACCACTATGAATGAACCCCCCAGGGGCATTTTCATCTTCGTTGGCAACTACCATATAGCTCGTTTCGCCCAGGTCATAAATCTGCTGCTTATCCCCGGTTACAAATTGCCATTTTGGGCTGCTAACCCCCAATAAACGAGCATAATTAGCAAGTGCGGCTACCGTGTCGTAGACGGGGTCAATGGTATGTGAGAGTAAGCCAATATTTTCATTTTCTAAAAATTTTTCATATACCCGATACATTTGTTTACTCATTTCTGGACAAATAGAAGGACAATTGATGAAGAAAAAATCAGCGACATAGATTTGATCTTTAAAAGAGGCATTGGTTACGATGGCACTGTCTTGGTTTATAAAACTAAAGTTAGCAATGCGATGGGGAATCGTATCCTCGGTGAGGATGCCATTCACCTCTTTGGTGACGATTTCAGCCCGTCCTAAAACGGGTAATTCAAAATTGGTTTTGATCGGGCTGCAGGCTCCAAGTAATAGAAATAAACAGCCTATTTTGATATATTTTTTCATCATTTTGTACGAATATACTTATAAAGTTTAATACCACTCATTAACAAGATTACGATCGCAAAGATTCCCAAAACGCCACTTATCCAGCTTAACTGATCTTTCTTTACAATGAGAAAGACTACCGAGATTAAAATAAGGGTGGATACCTCATTCCAAATACGTAATTGCATGGAGCTGTATTTAACTACTCCTACTTGTAAAAGTTTAAAAATATGGTGTAGACTAAAGTGATAGCCGTAAAGGACACCTACCAGAAGTAACTTTATCTGCATAAAGGGCAGATCGAGCCATTGGGGTTGCAAGTAAAGTAATGTACTTGCAAAAAGGGCGGTAATTAAGGCAGAAGGCCAAGTGATGATATACCACAAACGTTTGGCCATAAGGGCCAGTTGGGCTTGTAGAATAGATTTCTCAGGTTCAGATTTAGATAAGGCTTCGGTCTGGTAAATAAATATCCGAGGGATATAAAAAAGCCCAGCAAACCAGGTAACCACGAATATGATATGCAATGCCTTGATAGATAAATAATCCATTAATGTGAATCAGTTAAAGTGAAAACGTCATGCCCTTTGTATGAAGCGTATCGACGCTTTAAAAGGTGATTAATCGATTAAATAGGCTTATTTTCTTCCCCATTATTTTCTTCTAAGTCATCTCCTTCCTCAAAAACGATTTCAATCCCCGCTTTTTTTAAATCATCCTTAACATCGATATCAATAAGGGTGGGTAGTTTAAATACAGAAAGATCTCTATCCTTAATTTCATCCATGAGCTCGTTCAAGACCTCATCATGACCATAGGTTTGTTTATTGAGTAAGTTTTCGTGGGGTTCTTTCATACCAATAAGATAAAAACCACCATCCTCAGCAGGACCAATGACTACATCATATTTATCTAATTCAGCAAAACCTTGGGAGATGATCTTATCAGTGATGTCGGGGGTATCGCTACCAATAAGAATTATTTTTTCAAAGTCTAATTCAAAGGCATCATAACAGCAATTTTGCATTCGTTGACCCAAATCTTTACCTTCTTGGAGATGTTTTTGATATTTGGCATCATTAAATTGATCATTCGACTCTATGTATTCAGAATAGTAGACACATTTATTAATTTTTAAGACATCCGTGACTTCTGCTGTAATCCCCACGAGTTCTTTGTAGATCTCCATTGCCAAGTCCATACCCAAATCTTCGGCTAATCTTGTTTTGACCGTTCCGGGGATTAAATTCTTAACAAAAATGGACAATACCTCTTTACTCATAAACCTTTATTCCTTTGTGTAACCATATAGACCACAATTTGTCGTAAGCATGAATGCTATCTGTGGGTAAATTTAAATGATTTACGACAATCTGTGATTGATTTTTCCAATCAAATATACCTCCGTATAAATTGTAGACTTTGGTATACCCCATTTCAAGGAGTTTTTCACCTATGCGTTCACTACGATAGCCCACTGAACAATAAACAATGATTTCTTTATTTTTCGGAATATGGGCAATATCTGACGGTTTGAAATCATCATATTCAATAAGCTGAGCTCCAGTGAGGTGACTTACTGAAAACTCTGTAAAGCTGCGGACATCCAGTAATATGGGTTCTTGATACTGCATTTTTCGCACTACTTCCTTGGTCTTGATGAGAGGGACGGTGTTTTTATAAAGGAAAGAAATGGAGTCCTCAAATGTTTTGGTTTGACATCCAAGAAGTACATACATACAAAACAAAACACTATATAAGGGCCGCATATTTCTTTTTTAATTCTATCCCTATAGCACCAAACAAGATGATATATTCGCTTAATATCCACCAGACAGGCACATCATATCCCATGGCATTATATCCAAAATAGCTCCAAGATACGGTGAAGCTCCAAATAACAGGATACCAGTACCCACTAAGTAATCCTAGGGGTATCAAAGTTAAGATATACCATGGATGAATGGTTGTACTCATCAGAAGATAGATGGTAAGTGAATAAAGTAAGACGGTTTCCAGAGATTTTTTATGATAATATAGAAATATAGCTCCTATGGAGACTAAAAATAAAGTAATGAGCCCCATGATGGGCCCCAGGGTTCCAATGATATTGTATCCTTTGAACCAAAAACCGAGGGCTCTGAAAATGAAATAAATACTGGCATTAAATTCAAAATGTTGGAAGTAAAGTTTTAAACTGGTGAAGGTGCCCTGTGTGAGCTGAGTACCTAACATGGGCATCAGGGTCAAACTAAATACTAATAGACCAATGCTGATTAATATCCAGCCATGCTTCCATTTATAATACCACATTAAGGCGGGTAAAAAGAGGAGAGGGATGAGTTTTGTGGCGATGGCCAAACCCCAGGCCAATCCAGCTTTTGCCAATTTATTTTTCGAAATAAAATATAGGGTGAGCAGAAGGAAGAAAATCATCATTGATTCAAAATGCACATTGCCCACGCCTTCCCAAATAAGCAAAGGATTTAAAAAAAACCAGCCTGATACAGCCGTTTTTGGTCTTAATTTATGAAGTAACCAAGTTGAGGCGATGTCCGTTAAAAACAGGAAAATTCTCAAGATACCTACGGACCATAGGGGATGGGCTAGAAAAGTAGAGAGCCAAAAAAATAACTGATTGAAGGGTGGATAAACGGTAGCGTAAGTACTGGAATTTAACTGAGCTAGTGCCTCAGGAGAAAATGTTGGAATACCGAGTTCGGTGGCATGGGTAGGTAATAAAGAGTAGGGATTGATGCCATGGTGAATCAAGGATCCATCCCATATAAACCGATAGAAATCATCAGACAAATTGGGTAAATTATAAAAAAGTAGGCAACGTACGCTTATACCTAAAAGCAAAATAGATTTGAATGAATATTTGAATTTACAGATCCAGGAATAAGCAAAAAAAGACGCACTGAAGCAGATAAATAAACTGATAGAATCCGATCTAGTCAGTACTGTCGATAGAATGAAAATCGATACAATAAATATTAAGTAAAGCAGGGGGACAGATCCAAAAAGCCTCTTAAACGACATTTTTGAAATTGTTTTTGATCGCATCAAAAAAAAGATAGCCAAAACCTAGGGTCAGCATGGCATGAAAAGGCAGAAAACCGTAATGCTGAAAGGTCACACCTAAGCCCAAACCCCATGCGAAATAAAGCATGCATAAGCCTTCCATAAAGTTGAGTAAACTGATCTTATTTTGAATATAACTATTGTCTTTCCAATCATCAGTATGCTTCCGTACACCGAATTTTGGAGTTCTGACAAAACCTGTTTTTATATTAAGAAACCCTTCCAATAAGGCCAATGAGTTGTGGAGTGATAGACTGAGTGAAAAGGTAAGGTACAAAGGAAAATAAATGCAAAAATATTTTAATGGGTGTTTCTGAGATGCCTGAATGGCAAACCAGTAGAAAATACCGATGGCAATAAAACCGACTAAAAAGACAGAACCCAAATCAAAAATCGTTTTTAAGTGAGGATACTCATTTTTTATAAAAACAAGCGGTACTGAAAGCAGGGCAGCCATAAAAATAAATAGGAAAACTGTGCTATTTAAAAGCTGTAATATGGCTCTTGTTTTATGATTAAGTGCCAAATTTGATTGGATTACTTTACCTATGCTTTTTCTGATCGTTTCCGCAGTCCCCTTATTCCACCTGAATTGTTGGGTTTTTACGGCTTGCAGTGTTATTGGGAGTTCAGCAGGACTTTCTACGGCTTCAAGGTATTCAAATTCCCATCCATTTAACTGTGCTCGATAGCTTAGGTCAAGATCTTCTGTGAGGGTATCATGGTGCCAGCCGCCCACATCCAGAATACTTTCTTTTCTCCAGATGCCTGCCGTTCCATTGAAATTAATAAAGCTTTTGGCTTTTTTTCTTCCTGTTTGTTCCACGGTAAAATGGGCATTGAGACCAAATGCCTGCATTTTGGTAAGTAAGTTGAAATTTTCATTTAAATGGGTCCAACGTGTTTGTACCATCGCTATTTTTTTATCTTTAAAATAGGGTATAACCGTTTTTAAAAAACTTTTTTCAGGGATAAAATCGGCATCAAATACAGCAATTAATTCACCTTTAGCTAATGTTAATCCATGCTGTAAAGCACCTGCCTTGTAGCCAGTTCTATCCTTTCTTCTGATATGAACAATGTCAATGCCCTTGCTTTTGATTTGGTTTATACGGGCATCAATAATATCGACGGTTTCGTCATCAGAGTCGTCAAGAAGTTGAACCTCGAGGTGAGTGTAAGGGTAATCTAAGGAGGTGACCGCATCTAGGAGTCGACCAATCACATATTTCTCATTATAAAGCGGTAGTTGAAGGGTTACAAAAGGTAGGTTCGTTGGTTCATTATTAAAAGTAGGATCATCAACCTTACGGACATAATGCCAAGTCAGGTTTAATTGAGCCAAACTAAAGAAGCAAACGATGGACATAGAAAAACCATAAAGCATTATTATGACCCATTCCATTTATAGATATTTAATAATGGCGTTGATGATTTTGTAACCCGCCAGAATCGTACCTTTAAGGGTACCTGAAACCTTAGATATTCCTATTCTTTTACGATAACTCACAGCTATTTCCTTAATTTTCAATTTATTTTTGATGGCTTTGATTTGCATTTCGACGGTCCAGCCATAGGTCTTATCTTCCATTTTAAGTTGCATCAATGCGTCATATTTGATGGCTCGAAAAGGCCCCAAGTCGGTATATTTAACATGGTAAAGATACCTTATCAAAGTGGTTGCGAGCCAGTTCCCAAATATTTGCTGGGGCATCATGGAACCAGGTTCTTTGATACCCAATTTACGGCTCCCAATGACCATATCAGCCACTCCATTTATGATGGGATCAACTAATTTGACAAGTTCGGCTGGATAGTCGCTGTAGTCTCCATCAAGAAAGACCACAATATCGGGAGTGGGATCACTTTTAGATAGATGATCCATTCCTTTCAAACAAGCCCAACCATAGCCACGTTTGGGTTCTCTTAATGATGTAGCTCCGAGTTTCTGAGCAGTTACGAAAGTGTGATCCGAGGACCCATTGTCAACCACAATAATTTCTGTAACCCAATCTTTGGGAATTTCTTTAATGACATGACCAACTGCATTTTGTTCATTAAAAGCCGGGATGATCACTCTTATATCTGTATACTTCAAATCAGCTACTTGAATAGGGTCAAAAAGAAAATATTTTTCTCACAATCGGTCTCAAAGGCTATTTAATTTAGGGATGAGTTAGTAACCAGCTGCCTGACCATCCTTACGAGATTCTGATGCACCCAAGTAGACCTTATTTTTTTCATCCCACATGATGGCTTGATATCCTCCATATATGCCTAAAGCAAATCCTACTTGATGTCCTTGGTTCATGAGCGTTCGAATGGTTTCATAATCAAAGCCTGATTCCAGTCTGATTTTACCTGAATTTACTGCATCAAAACCTGTGGGCGTAGAGGTCCCGGTGTGATCTATCCTAGGGGCATCTCCAGCTTCTTGCAGGGTCATGCCAAAATCTATCATATTCATTACAATTTGTACATGTCCCATGGGTTGAAAGTCCCCACCCATGACTCCAAAGCTCATCAGAGGGGTGCCATTTTTAGTTATAAATGCGGGGATGATGGTATGAAAGGGTCTTTTGCCAGGGGCATACGTATTGGCTTGTCCTTCTTCCAAAGAAAAAAGCTCTCCACGGTCTTGAAGCATAAAACCCAAATTTGTAGGAACCAATCCTGAGCCCATACCTCGATAATTACTTTGAATTAAAGAAATCATGGTGCCATTCTTATCAGCTACCGTCAGGTATACGGTTTCTCCATTGCTTATCGACCCTGCTTTATACAGGCCTGCATCAGGGCCGATTTCACTTCGACGTGCGGCGGCATAATCTTTTGAAAGTAATTGTTCCACTGGGACATCATAAAAATTCATATCTGCATAGTATTTTGCACGGTCTTCAAAAGCCAGTTTTTTGGCTTCAGTAAATAGGTGAATGTGTTCTGCACTTCCATAAGGGATCTCATCAAAGTCATAGCCCTCTAGTATGTTCAACATTTGCAGGGCAGCGATGCCTTGCCCGTTTGGAGGCAGTTCCCACACATCATAACCTCTATAATTAACAGATACCGGTGTTACCCATTCAGAATGATGCTCTGCTAGATCTGATTTTGATAAAAATCCGCCTTTAGCCTGAACATAGTCAGCAATGGTTTTCGCTATTTTCCCTTTATAAAAACCTGCCCTACCTTTTTCAGCTAGGATGCTATAGGTCAGGGCTAAATCTGGATTTTTGAATATTTGACCTTTACTCGGGGTCTGGCCATCGATCAGATAAGTATCCTTGAAATTTTGAAAGTTGAAAGCTTCATACCTTGAGGCACCCAATGCCATATAGTACGAAATTAATTCGGTTACCGGGAATCCATTTTCGGCATAGTGGATTGCGGGAGCTAAAATATCACTCATGGGAAGGGAGCCAAATTTTTCATGAAGTTCAAACCAACCATCTACTGCGCCAGGAACGCTTACGGGCAAAGGGCCAAAGGAAGGAATTTTGGTTAAATTTTGTGATTGGAAATATTCCAAAGTCAAAGATTTTGGTGAACGACCACTGGCATTCAAGCCATGTATAGTTTCCGTTTTCCCGTCCCAAATAATAGCAAAAAGATCTCCTCCAATTCCGGATCCAGTGGGTTCCATGAGGCCCAAAGCCGCATTAGCGGCAATGGCGGCATCAATGGCAGTGCCTCCTTTTTTGAGGATATCAAGTCCTATTTGGGTGGCGAGGGGATGACTGGTGGCCACCATTCCATTTTGAGCAATAACCTCAGATCTGGTGGTAAAATCCTTTCCCGTAATTCGATCTTGAGCATACAGCGTAATGGAGGTAACTAAAAAAAGGAAGGCACTTAAATACTTTTTCATCATTAAGGTTATTTGAAGGGTTTATTTATTTTGAACACATTATAAATACGGATTTCAACACTTAATCTTAGATTGGGATGAGGCATAATTCTTCGAATATTTTTAAAACATCTGAATCTATCGTAAGTAAAGTTGAATGTAGTCGTAATTTTCTTATTATAATGATAAAATATTTTAAAATTGCACTCAAATGGAGGCACTACAAAGAACGGAATTTTTGGTCAATTTCTATAATCTAAAGGCGGGTCACGATCGCCAATAAGGGCCTTATAGGGATCATTTTTCCCAATACGTTCTTCTAATTCTTTATTTGCACGGATGATTAGGTCAGGATCAGTGAAGACATCTTGGGCCGTCAGGGCGATGGTTTTAGCAGCAATTAACATTCCTTTGATCCCGATACTTGTTCCTCCTGCAGCGACAGCCTGCCAAGTATGTGCAGAAGTGCCAGGGACCCATGTGGCAGCACTCATGCCAGCGGTAGGTACTTTCCAGCTCACATCACCCACATCAGTAGACCCCGCACCCGTCCTTTTCTCTAAAGAATAAGGGATTATTTCTTCTGCTGATTTAATTTGAAAATCACCATCATAGGTGTCAAGTATTTGTCTCGCAAACTTAATTTCCGCATCATTGTATCGCATTCCCCCAACGGATACGAGGTTTTTATACATAATTTCTGACAGGGTTTCATTAGGGAGGAGGTTATAAAGTCCATGAATAATTTCATAATTCATGGTGGTTTCGGTACCTATGGCGGCGCCTTGCGCTGCCTTGACCACCCGCTCAAAAATAGTTTTAACGTTGGCAACTTCTGGGTTTCTCACATAATAAAAAACTTCCGCAAAGGCAGGTACTACATTGGGAGCTTCACCACCACTGGTAATCACATAGTGAATCCTTGTTTCTTGGGGTACATGCTCTCGGAGCATATTCACCATTTGATTCATGGATTCAACACCGTCAAGGGCAGAACGACCTCGCTCGGGAGAAGCAGCAGCATGCGAAGATTCTCCATAAAATCTGAATTTAGCAGATTTATTAGCTAAGGAGGATCCTGGGTTTGCATTATTATTACTGCTTGGGTGCCAATGCAAAACGGCGTCTACATCATCGAATAATCCTGCTCTTACCAAGTAAACTTTTCCTGCGCCACCCTCTTCGGCTGGCGTACCATACACCCTTAAAGTACCTTTTATTTTGTTGGTTATTAACCAGTTTTTTACTGCGATGCCCGCTGCGACGGAGGCGGTGCCGAAAAGGTGATGCCCACAGGCATGACCTGCTCCTCCAGTAATCACTGGATCTCGAGTGGGGACTGCTTTTTGAGAAACGCCAGGCAAAGCATCGTATTCTGCGAGAATGGCAATGACTGGCTGTCCGGACCCATATTCAGCGATAAAAGCAGTTGGAATCTCAGCGACGCCGGTTTGAATAGAAAACCCTGCATCACTTAATGTTTTTTTGAGCAAGGTGGAGCTTTTTTCTTCCTGATAACCTACTTCCGCCCATTCCCATATTTTTAAGGCTATTTTTCCGTAAGTAGATTTTTGAGATTCAATTTCATCGGTCATGTTTAGCTGCTGTCCTTTTAAGGAAGTAACGATACATAGACTGAAGATTAGTGTGAATAGACGGAGCATGATGTATTTAACTTTTAATTGAAATATGAATTTACTATAAAATACAATTACCAATGATAAATATTTTACGATCGGCTTTTATATCGTTTGGTTTCAGTCAACGGCGCACTTCAATAAGATGAAAGAAAGATGAGTAACTCATGCGTTTTAGGCATTATCTATAAGACCGCTTTTTTTCAATAAAGAATTGGGCTAATTTTGCGCACTTAAAATAAGAAATAAATGATCGCAGCCAATAATGTTTCGCTTCAGTACGGAAAACGAGTTCTATTTGATGAAGTCAATATTAAATTCACGAATGGGAATTGCTATGGCATCATCGGCGCTAATGGCGCAGGAAAATCAACTTTTTTAAAAATATTATCAGGAGAGATCGTTCCAAATTCAGGAACGGTTACCATTGATACGGGCAAAAGAATGGCTGCATTAAAGCAGAATCATTTTGAGTTTGACCAAGAAACGGTCCTCAACACCGTAATGAGAGGGCATGATAAGCTCTGGAGTATCATGCAAGAAAAAAACACCATCTATGAAAAGCCAGATTTTTCAGAAGCGGATGGTATAAAAGCATCTGAATTGGAGGAGCAATTCGCTGAAATGGATGGATGGAATGCAGAATCCGATGCGGCGGCTTTGTTAAGTGGTTTAGGGATAACTGAGGATTTACATCTTCGTTTAATGACAGAGCTTAATGGGGCATTTAAGGTACGCGTTTTGTTGGCCCAAGCACTTTTTGGTAATCCAGATATTCTTATTTTGGATGAGCCGACCAACGACTTGGATTTACAAACTATTTCCTGGTTGGAAGATTTTATTCTAAATTTTAAGAATACGGTCATCGTAGTTTCTCACGATAGGCATTTTCTAGATACCGTTTGCACCCACATAGCAGATATTGATTTTAGTAAAATTCAATTATTTACAGGGAACTACTCTTTTTGGTATCAGTCCAGTCAACTGGCATCGTCCCAAAGAAGCTCTGCTAACAAAAAAGCGGAAGAGAAAAAGAAAGAACTCCAAGAATTTATACAAAGGTTCAGTGCCAATGCTTCAAAATCAAAGCAAGCCACGAGCAGAAGAAAGTTATTAGACAAAATCAGCATTGAAGACATCAAGCCATCCTCTCGGAGATATCCAGCGATTATTTTTAATCAAACGAGGGGAGTAGGGGATCAATTGCTTGAGGTAGAAGGATTGACCAAATTAGTCGATGGCAAACCCTTGTTTAATAATCTCACTTTTAGGGTTAATAAAGGAGACAAAGTTGCTTTTTTGGGAGACAGCACCGCCATTACGGCATTGTTAGAAACTTTAAATAACAATCAACAGGCGGACTCAGGGAGTTTTAAATATGGTCAGACCATCACTACGGCCTATCTGCCCAATGAGAATGAGCATTATTTTGATACCCAAATGAATCTAATAGATTGGTTACGGCAATATACCCTTAATGACGAGGAGAAAGATGAAGTGTATGTACGGGGTTTTTTGGGAAAAATGCTTTTTTCAGGTCAGGAAAGCTTAAAGAAAGCCAATGTGCTTTCAGGAGGGGAAAAAGTGCGATGTATGCTTTCAAGGATGATGCTTTCAGGCGCTAATTTTCTGATGTTAGATGAACCTACCAATCACCTCGATCTAGAATCGATCACTGCTTTCAATAATTCATTGAGCGAGTTTCCTGGCTGCGTATTATTTACCACTCATGATCATGAATTTGCCCAAACCATCGCCAACAGAATCATTGAAATTGGACCCAAGGGTATTATAGATAAGCTGATGACTTATGATGAATACATTGCGAGTTCATTAATTGATGAGCAGCGAAAGAAGCTATATTAATTTTTTGTAAAGATAAAAATGTTATCTTTATCATTATTTATTATCTCAAAAATACAAAAAACATGAAGAATTTTTTTGTTTCGATACTAGTTCTTATCGTTTTCTCAAATTATTTGGTTGCTCAAAAATTTATGGCTCCTTTTGACAACAATTTTACAGGAAAAGGCTACATAGTAAAAAATAATGGAGAAAAAATAGACGTTAAATTTAAAGCAGGACTTTCTGGGATGAGTGGATTAATGTGGATTAATGCAATAGATACACTCACAGGTGTCAAAACCAAATATAAGGTTGCCGACATGAAGGAAATTGGATTTAAAAATAATGCAGTTGCGGGATTTTTCAACACCGTTAGTCAAGTTACCAACGCGGGATCTGTCAAGGCATTGGTTAATACAGATTTTAAAAATATTATGAAGTTAGACTATTATGTATTTTATCGAGTTGCAGACAAAAAAGGAAAACCAAGGATGTTACAGATTTTGAATCCTGGTTGGGATACTAAAATGAGGGTATATAATGATCCAAAATCTAAGGAAACGGCTGGTGCAGGTCTAACCGGGGGCTTGGTAGGAGGCCTAGCTAAATCATTTTATGTTTCGAAAGGAGAGGGAGGGTATTCAATATTCGTTGAAAAGTCGAAATACAAAAAAAGTTATAGTACCATTTTTCAAGATTGTTCAGTTTTGGTCGAAAATATCAAAAACGATTTGCAGTGGGATAATTTTGCAGGACATGTCTTTGAGTATGAAACTACTTGTAACTAAGTAAATATTTTAAACTCAGTGGTTTCTTGTCAAGAAGATCAGGATTAGAGACTCTTAAACAAATTACTGCTTCCAACTCTGTGTTATTTTAGAGAAAAACACCTAATGCTATGGTTTTTCTGTAGAATAGCTGACACAATACTCTGCATTTCTAAGTAGATTGAAGAAATAAGTGAGCTCTAAAATGAGGCATAAAATATTTTTTCAAATTCTAGGCCCTGCAGTATTCTTTTTTATGCTGTGGATTGGACCTCCGTCCGAGATGTCTGAGCCGGCTTTTAATGTTATGGCAGCCACTATTTGGATTGCCATTTGGTGGATGACGGAAGCAATTCCGATTCCCGTCACCTCTTTATTGCCGATGATTTTATACCCGATGACTAATGCAGTTCCGCTGAAGGTCATTGCTCCATCTTATGCCAATCCCATCATTTATATTTTTGTTGGAGGATTTATTTTGGCTTTGGCAATGCAAAAATGGAGTCTACATAAGCGTATTGCCTTGAGTATTATTTCGATCACGGGTACCAATATGAGACAAATCATCTTGGGCTTTATTTTGGCTTCTGCCTTTCTCTCCATGTGGATTTCAAATACCGCAACCACCGTAATGATGTTGCCCATAGCCTTATCAATCATTACCCAATTTAAGGAATTTGCTGGGGCGAGTAGTTTGACCCAAAAAAACACAGAAGGTTTTGGCAAAGCATTGATTTTAGCCATTGCCTATGCCTCTTCAATTGGGGGAATTGCTACCCTCGTGGGGACGCCTACCAATTTAATCTTTGCTGATGCCGTTGAAAAATTTTATGGGATCGCGATGCCTATGGACCAATGGATTGGGATCGGATTCCCTATCAGTTTGACTATTTTGGTGATTTGTTGGTTGGTTTTGTCCTATTTTGCCTTCTCATTAAGTTCGGAGAAAGTTGAGGGGAGTGCCAATATTATCAAAGATGAATTGAAGAAATTAGGTAAGATGTCTTACGAAGAAAAATGGGTATTGACCATTTTTTTACTCGTGGCGGTGGCTTGGATTACCAGAAGGTATTTAATTGCACCTTTTTATCCCAGCATTAACGATACTATTATTGTCATGATTGGAGCGGTGTCTTTATTCTTGATCCCATCAAAGAATAAAAAAGGGAGTCAAATCATGGATTGGCAATCTGCTGTTAAATTACCTTGGGGTGTGATTTTACTTTTTGGTGGGGCTTTTGCTGTGGCCCAAAGTTTTGAGAGCTCTAAATTGACCTTATGGATTGGAGCACAATTGGGAGGATTGAGTGATATTCCATTTTGGGTGGTATTATTGATTGTCGTAGCGGTAGTTAATTTTTTAACAGAGATTACCCAAAACATCGCAACCTGCACGCTCATGATGCCTATTTTGGCTGCCTTGTCTGGAGTCCTTGATGTGCATCCTTATGGACTGATGGTAGCGGCATGTATCGCATCTTCTTGTGCATTCATGTTACCAGTGGCTACAGCACCTAATGCCGTGGTATTTGGTTCAGGTTATTTGCAGATGAAGGACATGGTGCGTGCTGGATTTGTGCTCAATGTGGTATCTATTCTTGTCATCACCATTTTTATTTATTATTTGCTTCCCACGATTTGGGGTATTGATCTTCTCAGCTTTCCTCTTGATTTGAAGGTTAAGTGATAGGTTGAGTATTCGGTCACTGTATTGAGGTGGAAATAAAATTAGTTAAATAGATAATTACTCATACTGTCCATCTTTTTATATTCACTGGATTGGTAACTGCTGTAGTCATCACCTTGTTTTTTCTGAGCGACTGTACTATTCTTTGTTAAATAATTCGCAACCTCAAAGTGTTTCGAAAGGCGTTGAAATTATGAAATCAAATCACGACCACTTTTCATTCTTAGTGAATAGTTTTCATCTGAAGGTAATCTTTAGGTCGGAATTAATTTTTTCCGAATGGATTTGAGCTAAGCCAAAGTCAAGAAAATAAAGGTAAGTATGGAGGCGAGGACCTTATGGCCTCAGGTCAATGAAATTGGGTTGGCTAATACGAGTCAAAGACGAGAGATATCGTCTCAACTGAAATTAGGTAGTGGGAACCCCTCAGTCGATGATCTAGCAGGTGAGCTCGTGAATTTAAGGTATTCATTAACCTTAGTTACGCAAATTTATTCAGGCTGTTTATTTGAAAAGAGTTATGAGACCCTCCCTATTAGGGAGGGTCTTATCCTGATTATTAAACTTTAGAAATCCATTACCCGAACCATAAGATAGGTATTTACTACTGCCCTTATTCCAGAAACATTTTTTGAGAATGAGAATCATCACAGTTAAGTATTTTTCAAGGTGTATGAAGGAGTTGCTCTAGGATGACACTCAGGATGATACTTATGAATTTTAATGTAAAAAATAGAAATTTTGGCTATAGGGGTAATTGAATTAATGTCTTTTTTAATCTTTGCTTTTAAATCAAAACGAAGTCAAGTTTGAATGAGAGGATGTTCCAGAATTTTGCATCATCAAATACTTCCACTGAGCCACTCCATGGTAAATAGATGATTTTCCATTTTGAGTTATTTCCTATGTTTAGAGATCACCTCCTATGTTGTGCGCGGCTAGCTTTGCTCAACGTTGAAGGTTGAAACTTCTTGCTAAGTAGTGAAATGACAAGCTGAAATTACAGTCTAGTGAAATCACATGATTACATTTTCATCTAACTAGTCTTATTGAAATAATTGTGTTAATGATACGTCGGGGTACCGATTGGACCAAGGGTTGTGGCGGTTAAAAAAGAAAGAAGATCAAGCTCAAAATAGTAAAAAAACAATAACCTTCATTTTGAACTAATATTCTGTAAAAGGTCATGAGATACTTGTGCGAGTTTAATGTTTCAGTCTCTGTCATAGGTATTTTTTTATGTATTAAATGGTGCAGTGTATTCCACAAAGACTCAATAGGTAACCCAACCGTGCTTAAAAAAGAGTTTCCGCAATTTGATTATTTAAATAAGACGGCAGTGAAGGATCAGGGGGACATGCTAACGGTGGAATCTTTAGGTCTAAAATTCGGCCTTTCTATGAGGTATTATATGCCAGAATTCAAAGCTATTTTTCTAAATGTTTAAATTAATTTCTCATAAATTCCTAAAATATTTTTTATTTTGAATTTGAATTTAGATATTGATCTCATGAAATATTTGAATCTTTCGATACTTCTTTTTTGGTTACTTTTATTTGGTCATTCAACTTTTGGACAAAATGCTAAAAACCAGAGGAATGATAAAAACTATAGTATAGGTTTTTGGCCTGAACTTGGGGGTTACGTATTTAAAATATCAGAAGGAGGTGTCCATGGTTGGATAGCAGAAATACAGGACCAAGGAAAAACCAGTTGGCTTGGTGCCAAGGAAGCCATATCAGATGGTTCAAACCACTCAATTGAAGGGTCAAAATTTATGGATTGGAGATTGCCCACCAAAGAGGAACAGCATCAAATGTATTTGCAAAAAGACTTAATTGGAGGGTTTGCCAAAGACTATTATTGGAGTACTTCGGAAAATGATAAGAAAGAAGCTTATTGGCAGGATTTCAATAGTGGCTTCCAGGAGAAAGCACCCCCTAGGGCTTCAAGCTATTCGATTCGTTCGGTAAGGGAATTTTAATCCTCTGGGTGAAAAACAGACAGAATACATGGCTTAAAATAGGCTCATTCTATTGATGAGCCTCATCTTCTTTGCCCTCTCCTGATGCCTGCTCCACTGTATCATACGTTTTATCATCAGTTCAATGTCATGGATCATAGGCTTGACTTTTGATAAATTTCGGCCTTACCCATACCCGTTTTTACCCTTGTCCGGATGAAGCACCATTGCCGTCTTGGATGGACTTTTGATTGACTGAATATCAATAAGTGGGTAATTAAATTTTGTTTACCCTATGATGTAGGATATACTTTTTATTAAGGGGTTTGGTAGGGTGAATCTTTTAAGACCTCATTGAAAAAGCATATGAAGTTTACTTCATTCAACTTTGGAGGAGAATAGAGCAGATTAATGCATCTTTTGAGAGGTGCTTGAACGACAAGATCAAGTATCATAATTATGGAGATACTCATCGGGAAATAGAGAAATGTAGAAGACGAAATAGTTAACTTGTGCAGGAGACTCTAGGGATGAGCAGAAACCCAAACCGTACCATCTTCAAAAATTTCTTTTTTCCAGATGGGGACCGTTTCTTTTAAGGTATCAATGGCATATTGACAAGCTTCAAAAGCAGCTTGCCTATGAGGGGTAGACACTGCGATGATTACGGGAATTTCTCCAATTTCTAACACACCTACCCGATGATGAATGGATAGGTGTAGGATACCCCATTTTTGGTATAGGGTATCTGCAATTTTCCCCATCTCCTTGAGGGCCATGGGTACGTAAGATTCAAAGGCCAGCTGCACCACCTTTCGACCTTTTGTTTGATTCCTTACGGCACCCACAAAAACCACAATACCTCCTGCGGCGGGATCTGCCACTGCATCATGGCATGACTGCGTGTTCAAAGGCGTCTCTAAAATTTGAATATCCCTCATTTAACCTCCGCTGACAGGTGGAATAATCACAACTTCATCCCCCTCATGGAGTGGGAAGTGATCTTCTTGATAGTCTTCATTGATTGCAAATTTGATACTTTGAAGCTTTTTAAATTCATGGTACTGGGTCATTAATATTCTTTTTAGATTTCCGATATCGCAAGGGTTTTCCACCTCCAAATCGGATTCAGAAGCGGCTATTATTTCTTTGGCGATACCAAAAGCAATCAACTTTATTTTCATAGGGCAGTATTTTCAAAATGATTTCTCACAGCTTCCCAACCCAATTTGATACAATCTACTCGACCATCAAAATGTTTTAATTGTTGGAGCATTTGAATTTTTTTATCAGCATTTTCAGTCGGATGATCTTGATCCATTGCATATATAAATTGATCGCTCAAAGCGGTGATATTTTTTGGGCTCAAATGTTCCATATTTTTACACAAAATAGATATTGAAGCCTTAGACAATGCACAACCAAATCCATAAAAATAAACAGAGGTGATTTGGCCTTTGCTCGTGTTAAAATAAAGAGTGTATTTGTCTCCACACATGGAATTATAAGCTTCAATTGTAAAGGAAGCCGCAGGAGACTCCTGAAAATGATAGGGGTTTTCATTTTCAGGAAGTATTTCATTTTTAAACAACTGTTGGAGTTCTTGTTTTGTCATGACCAAAATTTCATCAATTCCTTTAAAGACACTACAAGTTTATTAATTTCTTCTTCATTATTATAAATTGAAAACGAAACCCTGGCAGTAGCATGTAACCCCATAGCATTGAGAAGGGGTTGGGTACAGTGCATACCTGCTCTTAGGGCGATACCATCTTTGTTTAAAAAAGAGGCGATGTCATGGGGATGTATATTTTTCAAATTGAAGGAAATAATACCGATCCTCTTTTTAGGATTACCAATAATTTCAATACCGGGTACTTGGGCCAATTGATCCAAGGCATAGTAGGTTAAGTCATTTAAATGGCTTTGCATCTCAGATTTACCGATGCCCGTAATAAATTTCAAGGCAGCGGCTAAACCTATTACCCCAGAGACATTCGGTGTACCCGCATCAAGGTTATGTGGAAAATTACGAAAACTTGTTTTTTCAACATTTACGTCTTTAATGATCCCACCACCATAATTATAAGGCATCATATCGGCGAGGTATTTTTCTGAAACTTGGAGGATGCCTATGCCAAACGGGCCAAACATTTTATGTCCTGAAAAGGTCAAAAAATCACAGTTTAATAGGTCAACCCCGACTTCAAAATAACAGGCACTTTGCGCCGCATCCACTAAGACAGGGATATCTTTTCTTTTAGCGAGGCCAATGATTTCATCTAGTGGATGGATCGTTCCGAGTGTATTTGAGATATGAGAAACCGCTAAAAGTTTAGTTTTTCTATCAAGGAAGTTACTTAATTGAACCAAGTCAAGGTCTCCATTTTTATCTATTGGGACGATTCTTAATTCAACCTGATGTTTTTCTGCGAGCATTTGCCATGGAATAAAATTGGCATGATGCTCCATGATGGTCGTAACAATATTATCCCCAGCTTGTAATCTTGGGGCTAAAAAAGATTGAGCTACGATATTGATGGATGCCGTGGTGCCTTGGGTAAAAGCGACCGTATCTGCATTATTAGACCCCAAAAACCGAGCCATTTCTATTCGGGCATTTTCAAATTTTTGAGTGGCTTGATTTGATAAATCATAGATGCCTCTATGAATATTGGCATTTTCATAGAGGTCAAAATGAGATTGAGCGGCGACCACAGATTGAGTACGTTGTGTAGTGGCCGCATTATCCAAATACACCAAATTTGGATGGGCTTCGAAAATAGGAAAATGACTTCGGACCTTTTTGATTGGTTTTTTGTTTAACTTTAAAATTGCTAGTTTTTCAATAAAATCAAACTAGCATATTAATTTAACAATTCCTACAAAATTAAATCAAGACTTATGCTAATTGATAATCATGGAAGGGAAATAAATTATCTCAGACTCGCCGTTACTGATCGGTGTAATTTGAGGTGCTTTTATTGTATGCCTGAAAATGGAATCAAATATATGAATAGGAAGGATTTATTGACTTTTGAGGAGATGATCCGGCTGATCCGTGTATTTGGAGATTTGGGAGTTTCTAAAATCAGAATTACGGGAGGGGAACCATTTGTAAGAAAAGGGATTATGTCCTTTTTGAAAGGGGTATCGGAGTTAGAAACCATCAAAGAAATTAATATTACTACGAACGGTACTTTTACTGTGGAGCAAATTCCAGCATTGGAAAGAATGGGGATTAAAAGTGTAAACCTTAGCTTAGACAGTTTGGACAGTCAGCGATTTTTTGATATTACCCGAAGAGATTTATTTGATCAAGTGATGACGACCTATCGAAAGCTGGTGGACTCCAAAATAAGGGTCAAAACTAATATGGTAGTTATGGACGGTAGAAATATTGAAGACATTTATCCGATGCTAGAGTTGACCAAGCATGATGATGTATCGGTACGCTTTATTGAAGAAATGCCCTTCAATGGAACCGAGGGTCAAGGCAATGCGACCATTTGGCCAGCAAAAAAAATAATGTCTTACATTGAAGAAAAACACACTCATCAAAAAATGGTAGATCCCCCAGCGTCTACTTCTCTGAATTATAAAATACCGGGTTATGTCGGTTCTTTTGGAATTATCCCCGCCTATACCCGAACCTTTTGTGGTTCTTGTAATCGCATTCGCCTCACACCACAGGGTACTTTAAGGACGTGTCTTTATGGAGAAGGGCAAGTGAATTTCAGAGATTTGATCAGAGGAGGCGTGACGGACGAAGCTTTGGGAGATCATTTAATTAAGGTGGTTGGCAAACGGGCCAAAGATGGCTTTGAAGCTGAAAAAAGTAGGTCAGCGACCTTACCCGCATCTGAATCTATGGCCACCATTGGAGGTTAATTATGATTACCGTTGAGAATGCTTTGAAAATAGTACATGCCCATCTGGGTCATTGGGGGACTGAAGAGATTTTTTTAGATCAGTCTTTGGGTAGAATTCTGCAAGAAGAAATTGTAGCCGATCGAGATTTTCCACCTTTCAATCGAGTGACTATGGACGGCATCGGCTTGAGTTTTGATCAATTTGAGAAGGGCCAAAGAGTTTTTGAAATCAAAGGTGTGGCACCTGCAGGAGCCCTGCAAAAAGAATTACAGGATTCCTCGTGTTGTTTAGAAGTGATGACGGGGGCCACAGTTCCGATCGGGGTAGATATAGTCGTTCGTTATGAAGATCTTGAAATCCAAGAGGGCACAGCAACGGTCAGGTTATCTAGCCTTAATCGCAACCAAAACATCCATTTTAAAGGCAGTGATCGCCATCAAGGATCGGTCATTCTTTCACCGGGTAAATGTATTTCTGCAAGTGAAGTAGGCGTCTGTGCTACGGTGGGTAAAAATAAAATATCGGTAAGTCGTTTACCCAAAACTTTGATTGTTTCTAGTGGGGATGAGCTAGTAAATATTGACCAAATACCGCTATCTCATCAAATAAGGCGAAGTAATGTGTACAGAATTGCCACGGTTTTGAAAAGTTATCAAATTCAGCCAACGACTATGCACTTGTCTGATGATTATGACGAAATTGTTAAAAGATTAGAAAGTGAAATGGCTCATTATGATCTGATCTTGCTCAGTGGGGGCGTATCTGCTGGAAAGTTTGATTATTTACCTGAGGCGCTGTCGGCCATAGGTGTGGAGAAACTGTTTCACAAAGTAAAACAGCGTCCTGGAAAACCTTTTTGGTTTGGAAAAAAAGAAGACAAACTGATCTTTGCTTTTCCTGGAAATCCAGTGTCTAGTTTTATGTGTGCTCAGCAATATTTCAAACCTTGGTTGGATCATTCATTGCGGTCCTCAGAGACGCCATTACCTTGGGCTGAACTGGTCGAAGATGTTCACTTCAAACCCGACCTCACCTATTTTTTGGAAGTGAAAATCGTATTTCATCCTTCTGGAAAAATAAAGGCATATCCTGTCAAAGGTAATGGATCGGGCGATTTGGCTAATTTGGTAGATGCGGATGCTTTTATTCAATTGCCTTCAGGCCGAAGTGACTTTCTTCAGGGAGAAATTTTTCCCTTTATTGCCTATAGAAATTTAATTCAAGGTTAAGAGCAGCCCTGATTAAGAATTCTCTTTAATAGAACATCCATCAGTTTTTTACCTTAGGGCCTAACAACGTTCAGTTCTTCGGGTGTATTTACATTGCGCAGGGCATCCACATTATTTATCGGTAATTCCTTGATATCACTATTGATCAATACTTTTCTGGGGCACGAATAACCATGGCCCAAAAATTGCAAAAGGATTGGATAGGCCCTTGGTTCCCATAAAGTCAATAAAGGCTCTGGAAAGGCCGTTTCCGGATTATGGAAACAGGTGGCCATTTTGGATCTATCACGATTTGCTATTAAGGTCTTTAACGTAGTAGCATCTAATAAGGGGAGATCAGTAGCGACTACGAGCCAAGCACTATTGGGGTCTTGCTTGAACGCGGAAAGAATACCCCCGTAAGGCCCTAAATTTAAAAAAGCATCTGGAATGATCGAATATTGCGTCTGGAAATCGATCGATTCGTTTTGAACCGATAGATAAGTTTGTGAGCAAAAGCCAGTCAAGAGGTCAGCCAAGTACTCGCGATGTGCTTTTCCGTGATAGTTGATGGCGCCTTTATCATGCCCCATTCGAGTACTTTTGCCTCCAGCCAAAACAAGCCCTTTGATAGGTATCGAATAGGAATCAATTATTTTTTTTATCACCTTTCCTATGCCTGCCACATCTTTGATGGAAAGCTTGGGAATGTCTTTATGATTTTTGATATGCGCTTTAAGAAAGGGGAATAGGTCTTCGACTCCATCATCTAGGATAAAGAGTTTCACATCAGAAAGGCGGTCTAATTTTTTCTCAAGTGAGGCCTTCTTTTGCTCATTGATAATTACCATTTGACTTTCACCTAAAAAATGGTTGCCATTGATCAGCACCAGGTCACAATCATTGAACAATACTCTAAAATGACTACCCATGTAATCGTGCTTAAAACGCACACCATGTTGACCTATCAGGTCTGTATAGGAGGTCCTAAAGGCTAAAGTGGTCGTTTCATTTTGGTGAGAGGCATCTGCATAGCCTAGGCCATATTCAGGTTTTAAATGGGCGGCTAACTGCTCACTTAAGTTTTGAATGATATTACACGGTGCACCGATGAGGGCCAGCTCCTGCCGGCCGAATGAACCACCCTTGGGTTTGGTTAAAAGAGCATGTTTCTTATGCGATTTTGAAGTCATTTTTTCCACCTGTTTTTTCGAGCAATCGTGTTTCTTTGATAAGGATGTGATGAGAAAAGCCTTTGCACATATCATAAATGGTAAGTGCAGCGACTGATGCTCCTGTCAAGGCTTCCATTTCTACACCTGTTTTCCCAGAGGTCTTAACCGAGCAAATGATTTCTACTTCTTGTCTATCATTAAGTTCAATAGTCAATGTACAGCTGTCTAGGGCAAGAGGATGACATAAAGGAATCAGCTCACTGGTTTTTTTGGAAGCCATGATCCCAGCCAATATGGCGGTTTGAAATACAGGTCCCTTCTTCGTGTGAATTTCATCCTTTTGAAATTGTTCCAGAATTTCGGGAGCCAAAATGACCATTGAACGAGCGATGGCTATGCGATGAGACACTCCCTTATCCGAAACATCCACCATGGTGGGTTCTCCCTTTTTGGTGAGATGTGAAAAATTTTTTTTCATTTTTTATGTTCTTTGTCACTAAATTATGGGTAATATACAAAACCATTTCAAGTTTTTAATCAGGACTAATATTACTTTAAGGTGGCATTATCAAATCAAGAGAAACTACGCTACAGTCGGCATTTGAATTTACCAGACTTCGGCATACGTACCCAAGAGAAATTAAAAAACGCAAAAGTATTGGTAGTGGGTACGGGAGGATTAGGTGCACCCCTGCTGCAATATTTGACCGCCGTGGGTGTGGGGACTATTGGCGTGGTTGATTTTGACGTCATTGATGAGAGTAATTTGCAGCGGCAAGTCCTTTTCGGAATAGAAGATATAGGTAAATCTAAAACGACGGTCGCCATAGCCAAATTACGTGCTCAAAATCCGTTTGTACATTTCATTGAGTATAATTTAAAATTAGAGGCCTCTAATGCCTTAGAGATCATCAGTAATTTTGATGTGGTAGCCGATGGCACGGATAATTTCCCTACGCGATATCTTGTAAATGACGCTTGCGTTTTGACAGGAAAGCCCAATGTTTATGCCTCCATATATAGGTTTGAAGGACAAGTCAGTGTCTTTAATTGGACGAATAGGGAAGGTATATTAGGACCTAATTATAGAGATGTATTTCCGACGCCCCCTCCCCCAGGCATGATACCTAATTGTGCAGAAGGAGGTGTTTTGGGTGTATTGCCAGGGATCATAGGATCCATTCAAGCCTCTGAAGTGATTAAAGTAATTACGGGTATGGGCGTCTCTTTATCTGGTAAACTTTTTTTGATGGATGTGCTTGACTTTTCTAATCGTACCCTTAACATCAAAAGAGATCCAAAAAACCCACTGAATGGTGAAAAACCTGTAATCAAGGCATTGATTGATTATGATTCCTTCTGTGGGATCACCAATGATTCGAATGACACGATTGACCTGTCGCCCATAGAACTCGCCCGATGGCGACAAGAGGGCCAGGATTTTCAATTGATTGATGTCAGAGAAGCTTACGAATTTGAGGCGGGTAATATTGGAGGTCAATGGATGCCTTTGGGAGAATTAGCCGCATCTGTGAACTTGATTGATAAAAATAGACCCGTTGTTTTCTTATGTAAATCAGGGAAAAGAAGTGCGCAAGCCATCGAAAATATAACTTCCCTCGGAGCAGACTACTCAAATCTGAGACATCTTAAAGGAGGGCTGCTGTCCTGGAAAGATGAAGTTGATAGTGATTTACTCTTGATATGATTACTGATACTGATTCTTGAATTTGATGATTTCACTCATAATGGCCAAGGCAATTTCTTTAGCGGATTTGGCATGAATAGGTACGCCGATAGGTGCTTGAATTTTGGAAATTAAATCTTGAGAAATTCCTTTCTTGGTCAGCCGATCTATTCTTTTCTGATGGGTCTTTGTACTACCTAAAGCACCAATATAGGCTACTTTGGAGGGGAGTAATATTTCTAAAGCATTGTCATCTATTTTGGGATCGTGAGAAAGAATGGCACAAAAAGTATAGGGGTCTAATTTTAACTGATGCAGCACTTCGGAGGGGTAAGCCTCAAAAATTTGAGTGGGTTCGGTATCAAAATAGGTATTTTGCGCAAAATATCCTCTAGGATCTATGACAACGGTTTCGAAGCCATGCATGTGTGCCATACTCACCAAGTCTACCGCAATATGCGCAACTCCAATGATGAGAAGGGTAGGCTTTCGAGGAAAGACATGAATAAAATAATTACGCCCCTCGAAGGTGAGGGTCTTGTGAGATCTTTCCTCCAAAGCCAACTGTGCTTCTTTGATTAACATCGGAGGAAGTGATGTGCCTGTTACCCATCCATTTTCTTCAATTAACGAATTTTCATTTTTGGTTAAATCAGAAACTAAAAGGAAGGATTGATTGGATTCCCTATTTTTTACTAGCGTGCGCCAAACCGGATTTAATGAAAAGTCTACTGCCTGTAAATAAACTTCAATACTCCCTCCGCAAGACAACCCGACAGACCAAGCTTCTTCATCACTTACCCCAAAAGAAAGTTTTTCTGCCGAATGTTGGGCAAAAAGAGCTTGGGCTTTCTTGACCACAGCACCTTCCACACAACCACCGCTTACAGAACCTGATATTTTTTGATCTTCATTAATGACCATCATAGACCCTACGGGTCGCGGGGAGGAGCCCCAAGTTTTTACAACGCGGGCAAGGACCAACACAGCGCCATTTTGGCTCCATTCACCAATGATTTGATTCAAATCTTTCATAATTAATTTAATGCCAATTAGGATTTAAGTTTTTTAATGATGTATCTTTAAAATTACTCATATGTTAAGTAATTGCAAATGTCACCCCACAAAAAATATTAATAAGTCGAGCAGCGCATCACTGTTCAGCACTGTTTTATTGATAATTCTGCCTAAATGCCCATTTTGCATTATGGCTTATTCTAGTGCAATTACGATTTGTGGAGGTCCCGATATGTACATGATGTCCAATAATTGGATTTCTTACGTCCCCCTGGTCTTGGCGTTATTTATCAATTTAATGCTCTTTTTTAATTGGAGAGGCCAACGTACTTTTTACGCACTCCTAATTGCTATGGCGGGGTTTACCTTAATTTCTCTGACCCATCAGCTTGTTTTGTCACCCGTTTTTTATAATTTGGGTGCAGGTATGCTGTTAATGAGTATTTGGTTGAATAGCAGTTTGATCTCACTGTTAGATAAATTTAGAAGAACACTGCGTCCTGGTATTTTAAATGGTAAAAGTAAAATTCACATCTGCATTAAAGCAATTTTTCCCTGATCTGAGCGCACAGGAATTAGAGGGGGCGTCTATCAAAGAGGTCATCATGTCGATCGAATCTATTTATCCGGGTATGCAAGATTATTTACTAGAGGAAGACGGGAGTCTCAGAAGACATGTAAATATTTTTGTACGAGGCGAAATGATGGTCGATCGCCATAGATTGTCAGATACCTTGACTGATGGGGATGAAGTGTTGATTTTTCAGGCTTTGTCCGGGGGTTGATGCAAGTATTAATAGGAACTTCGAAAGGCTTAATGGTTTATGAAATTCTGTCAGATTCTGCACCTAAAGAATTGGCCATTCATTTTTTAGGATTTTCAGTAAATATGATTTTTGTAGATGAGCGCACCCATAGGTGGTGGGTGGGTATTGCGCACCGTCATTGGGGACAGAAATTTCATTATTCTGACGACCAGGGAGCTTCTTGGGAAGAGGCAAAACTCCCTTCATACCAAGGATTTAAAATGATTAATGGAGCCCCTGCTAAACTCATGGAAATTTGGAGTATGCAGCAAGGGGGTGCTGATAACGAAAGACTATGGCTCGGAACAGAGCCAGGAGGCTTATTTTCAAGCACGGACGGCGGAGTGTCATTTGAGCTAAACGAACCTTTGTGGTACCATTCGAGTAGACAAAAAGAAGGCAAATGGTTTGGGGCCGGTAGTGATTTTCCATTTATTCATTCAATAGAAGTAAATCCATATAATTCTAGTCATTTATATGTAGCCATTAGTTGTGCGGGTATCTTTGAATCTCTCGATAAGGGGGCTTCTTGGCAGCCTAAGAACAAAGGATTATTGGCTGCTTATTTACCTAATCCCAAGGTAGAGGTCGGTCAAGATCCGCATCAGTTACTGATGCATCCATTAGACCCCAATGTACTTTGGCAGCAAAATCATTGTGGTATTTATTTTACCAAAAACGGAGGAAACCTGTGGTCCGAAGTTTTTTTAAAAAAAGGTCGGTCTAGTTATGGTTTTTCGTTGGCGGTCGATGAAAATAACCCAGCCAGAAGCTGGGTCATTCCAGTGGAAAGTGACCAGCGTCGGGTAGCGCCTGATTTGAAGTTGGAAGTTTTTGAAACCTCTAATTTTGGCCAGTCATGGAAAAGTGTCAGTGAGGGTTTACCAACTACTCATACTTTTGATATTGTGCTTAGAAAAAGCTTTAAGCGCAAGGGAAATCTTATGATTTTTGGAACTACCAACGGGAACTTATTTTATACTTTAGATGAAACGCCGTATTGGCAGCTCATCTCTTCTCACTTGACTAAAGTTAATGCGGTTGTCGTCACATAATATCAACCATTTAGTAAAATAATTTTGTTTTGAAAAATAAAGGATTTATCTTTCTAAAACCTTCCATATTAAAATAAGTTCAATCGAACCTATTATACAGGTGTTTAATTGTAATATTTTTAATTCCTGTTTTATTTATTTTTTAACTAACCCCTTTAAAAAAAATGATTCCATCATCGTTTGATTATACGGCTCCGTCCTCTTTGGATGAAGCACTCAAACTTCTTCACGACTTGGGAGATGACGCCAAAATACTTGCTGGCGGCCATTCACTGATTCCTATGATGAAGTTAAGGTTTGCAGAACCTGAACATTTAATAGATCTTAATAACGTTCCTGGATTGTCATATCTCAAAATTGAAGGAGGTACGCTCAAAATAGGGGCCATGACCCGCGAAGTAGAAACAGAGGAATCTGCAGACATCGCGGTCCATTTCCCCATATTCGCGGATGTAGCCAAGCTCATTGCCGATCCTCAAGTGAGAAACTTTGGCACCTTGGGAGGTAATTTGGCACACGGTGACGCGGCCAATGATCAGCCTGCGGTGATGCTTGCTTTAGATGCTGTTGTTGAAATTGCAGGCCTTGACGGAAGAAGAACGGTTGGGATTGACGATTTCTTTTACGGATTCTATTCCACTGCAGTTCAAGAAGGTGAAATACTTACTGAAATTTCGATTCCCATTCCTTCGGGACGGTCGGGAAATGCTTATCATAAAGTAGAGCGAAAGGTAGGAGATTACGCCACAGGTGGCGTGGCCGTACATCTAGAAATGGATGAACAGGGTATTTGCACCAAAGCAGGTATTGGTCTAACCAATGTGAATCCGACGCCATTGAGAGCGGTCAGATCAGAAGCCGCGTTGGTAGGTACCTCTCTTGATGATGCTGCGATCGCCTTGGCTGCTCAATATGCATCTGAGGATTGCAACCCCTCCACCGATCTAAGGGGAGACATAGATTATAAAAGACACATCATCAGGGCGGTAACTAAAAGAATGATTAATAAGTCAAAGGAGCGCGCATTTAAAAATTGAGATTAACTATGAAAAAGGAAATTACATTAAAAATAAATGGGGAGGAATTTACAAAAGAAGTAGAGCCGAGAACCCTGCTAGTCCACTTTATTAGAGAGGACATTGGAATGACAGGCACCCACATAGGGTGTGATACTTCAAGTTGCGGCGCATGCACGATCTTGATTGATGGTAAATCAGCAAAATCATGTACCATTTTAGCGGTTCAAGCAGCTGGCAAAGAAATCACTACGGTTGAAGGTATTGCTACCACAGAGGGCGTACATCCAATACAGGAAGGATTTAAAGAAAATCACGGCTTGCATTGCGGATTTTGTACGCCAGGGATGATGCTTCGGGCTATTGAATTATTGGAGAAAAACCCAGATCCAACGGAAGAAGAAATTCGATGGGGTATTTCAGGGAATTTGTGCAGATGCACAGGATACAACAACATAGTAAAGTCGATTATATATGCAGGAGCCAAGTTGAGAGGTGATGAGTTGCCCTCTACGGAACCCGTATTTGTCGAATAAATTAACTTAATCAAAATAGTATAATGATACAGTGTAAAACATCGAAAGAAATTAGCGGCATGGGTCATTCCATGAAACGCAAAGAGGATGATCGATTTATTCATGGAAAAGGTAACTATGTGGATGACGTAAAGCTTCCGGGAACCTTATATATGGATATTGTCCGAAGTCCTTACGCTTATGCCAAAATCAAAAACATAGACAGTTCGGAAGCCTTAAAGATTCCAGGTGTATTGGCCGTAATTACAGGAAAAGATCTTGAGCAATACAATCTGCATTGGATGCCTACTTTAATGTCTGATACGCAAATGGTTTTGCCCGTGGATACGGTCATGTACCAAGCGCAGGAGGTAGCCGCGGTTATTGCAACTGAAAAATACATCGCCCGAGATGCTCGGGAAGCGGTCAGAGTAGAATATGAGGTGATGAAGCCCGTAGTAGATCCCTTCAAAGCATTAGATGCCGACGCCCCTGTATTACGAACTGATAAACCTGATAAAAAAGACAATCATATTTGGCATTGGGAAGTCGGACAAAAAGAAGAAACTGAAAAAATCTTTCAAGAGGCAGAAGTCACCGTCAAGGAACAAATGCATATTCCTAGGATTCACGTGGCTTCTATTGAAACGTGTGGATGTGTAGCGAGTTATGATAAAATAGATAATCACCTTACTATGTATATGACCACACAAGCACCCCATGCGATCAGAACGGTGTTTGCTTTGGTTGCGGGTCATGTAGGGCTTACAGAAGAAAAAATCAGAGTCATTTCACCAGACATTGGTGGAGGATTTGGAGGTAAAGTACCGGTATACCCAGGCTATGTCATTGCCATTGCGGCTTCATTTTTAATCGGAAAGCCAGTAAAATGGATAGAAGACAGAAGTGAAAATCTGCAGGCAGATTCATTTGCAAGGGACTATCATATAACCGCCGAACTCGCGGGAACCAAAGATGGAAAGATTTTGGCGACGCGAATGAAGGTATTGGCAGATCATGGATATACGGATGCATCGGCAAACCCATCGAAGTTTCCGACAGGTATGTTTTCTATCGGTACAGGATCTTATGATTATCCCAATGCCTTTATGGAGGCAGATGCGGTATATACCAATAAGCCACCGGGAGGCGTCGCTTACCGATGTTCTTTTAGGGTGACAGAAGCCGTGCATGCGATAGAACGTATTACCGATCGATTTGCCCTTGAGATCGGCAAAGATCCGGCCGCATTGAGGTTTCAGAACTTCATCAAGAAAGATCAATTCCCATATCATTCTCCGACCGGTTGGGAGTATGACAGTGGGGATTACGAAGCAGGGCTTAAACTGGCGATGAAAGGCATTGATTATGACAACTTAAGAATTGAGCAAGCTGAAAAAAGGAAGAAAGGCGAATTGATGGGTATTGGATTATCCACTTTTACTGAAATAGTTGGTGCTGGACCTTCCAAAGATTTTGATATTTTAGGAATCAAGATGTTTGATAGTGCTGAGATTAGGGTACACCCAACAGGCAAGGCCATTGCAAGGTTTGGAACCAAATCTCAAGGTCAAGGTCATGAAACTACCTATGCACAAATCATTGCAGAGGAATTAGGAATTCCTGCCAAGGACATTCAGATAGAAGAGGGAGATACAGATACGGCACCTTATGGACTGGGAACCTATGCAAGTAGGAGTACGCCTACTGCCGGGGCTGCGGCTGTCATGGCTGCTCGAAAACTTAGGGACAAAGCGAAAAAAATCGCAGCCTATTTGTTAGAAGTATCTGAAGATGACTTGGAGTGGGAGCCTGGAAAGTTTTCCGTAAAGGGAGCGCCTGAAAAATCAAAAACCATTCAGGAAATAGTTTTTGCTTCTTACACCAATCACCCACAAGGGATGGAGGCTGGATTTGAGGCTACCCATTATTATGATCCTCCGAACCTTACCTTCCCATCGGGCGCTTATATCTGTGTAGTAGATATTGATTCGGATACTTTTGAAATTAAGGTTCGCAGATTCGTTGCGATAGATGATGCAGGTCATATCATCAATCCAATGATTGCACAAGGGCAAGTACACGGCGGATTGACGCAAGGGATTGCACCCGCGATGTATGAGGAATTGATTTATGATGATGATGGAAATATATTAAATGGAACATTGATGGATTATTTGGTACCTACTGCGGTGGAATCACCGAGTTGGGAAACCGGACATACAGTTACACCATCACCCCATCATCCCATTGGAGCAAAAGGTATTGGAGAGTCACCTACTGTTGGTGCACCTCCAGCGATTGCCAATGCCATCGTAGATGCATTGAAGCCTTATGGCATTACGCATTTAGATATTCCGATTACGCCTTATAAGATTTTCAAAGCATTGAAAGATAAGGGCGTTTTAGATAAGAATATCGTGGAGTCATAATTAAATAAATAATTTACTTTTAACAAACCGGTTCTCATTTGGGAACCGGTTTGTTATTTAAATAATATCCTTAATGGAAGCAACAATTACAAAAAAATTTAGTTTAGAGGCACCCATAGAATCAGTATGGAAAAGTCTCAGCAATCCAAAAGAAATCTCTGGATGTGTGCCTGGGGCGACCATCACAGATCAAATAGATGACCTCAACTATAAAGGGGAGGTCACTTTGAAATTTGGTCCTATTAAAACAAAATATGATGGGGAGATCACCATTGAAGAAATGGATAATGATGCTCACACCATGTTACTTAGAGGAAAAGGACTTGATTCTAAAGGAAAAGGAAACGCTGAAATGACCATGAATGGGAGCGCAGTGACGACCGATGAAGGAACTGAAGTTGATTTTAAAATGGTAGTCAATATACAAGGCACATTGGCTCAGTTTGGCTCTAGGTTAATCAATGATGTATCTGCTCAATTGATGGATCAATTTGTTGATAATTTCAAAAAACTATTGTCTGGTGATGAGGTAGATAATTCCTTAAAGGCGGGTTCTATGATGGGATCTGTGGTGAAAGGGCTCTTCAAAAAATGACCTAAAACATATGATACCAGAGGTAAAAGAGTTGATTGACAGATTTGATCAACTTGACTATGTTGTGGAAGAAGAGCTGGCAACAGTTCTTTTTTTAATGTTGAAGCTGAAAAAACCTTTACTTTTAGAAGGCCCCCCCGGGGTTGGAAAAACAGAGGCGGCAAATATTATTGCTCATTATCAGGGTCACGAACTGATCAGATTACAATGTTATGAGGGATTGGATGTAAGTACCTCTGTCTATGAGTGGAATTATCAAAAACAATTATTGCACATCAAACTCAGTGAAAAAGAAAAGATTTCATCGGAGGCGCAAGAGAAATTTATTTTCAGTGATGAGTTTTTATTAAAACGTCCCTTACTCAAGGCGATTACTTCAGATAAACCCGCTGTATTACTCATTGATGAAATTGATCGGGCAGATGAAGAGTTTGAGGCTTTTTTGCTAGAGCTTTTGTCAGATTTTCAAATTTCTATCCCTGAACTAGGAACTATTAAGGCTAAACATAAACCCGTGGTCATTCTTACTTCTAATCGTACTAGAGATTTAAGCGACGCTTTAAAAAGAAGATGTTTGTATCATTGGGTTGATTTCCCAACTTTTGATAAAGAATTGGCGATTGTAGAGAAACACGTTGGAGGCGAGGTAGAGATACTCCAACATTTGGTGAGGTTCGTAGAATACCTTCGAGGCCAACATTTGCAAAAAACCCCTGGCATTGCAGAAACTATCGATTGGGCACGCGCACTGATTACCTTAAATGCCTCTACTTTATCACCAGAATTGATCGAATCAACCCTTGGGTGTGTATTGAAGTCCCAAAAAGACATCAATGAGATTAAGCATTCTTTAACCAGTATTTTAGAAGAAACTTCAGCTTAGCTATGGAACTAAGCCATTTTACCAATCATCATTCAATGAGGGCATCTATGGTTGGTTTCAGTGAAATGTGTCGGCAAAATGGACTTTCAATAGGTTTAAGTCATACACAAGAGGGAGTAAAAACGGCACAACTAGGATTCATTCGGGATCCAAAATCTTTTTATTATGGGTTAAAATCATTGTTTTGTAAAGATCTCGATGAAGAGCTCATATTCAATCATTGCTTTAAAGTGTACTGGAAGAAGCGAAAGCACAAGTATGCACATAAAATTCAGCAACAAGGAAAGTCCAATGTTACCAAGAATACTAAGGCCTCTTTGGTGATGATGGGATTAAAAGATGAAAAAAACAAAGAAAAGGCACCTCTTGAGGAAGCCAAAAGTGTTTCAGGAGTAAGTCATGTAGATCAGCTTAAGCATACTGATTTTTCTAAAATCAAAGCGGTAGATTTAGATCAGCTTGAGGGCCTTATTGAAAAGTTATTGAAGCAATTGAATACCCGTTTAAAACGCAGAATGACCCATGCAAATAAAGGTAAAATCGATATTCGAAAATCAATAAGGAAAAACATCAGTTCAAGAGAAGAAATTATTAATTTGAGTTATCAGAAAAGGAAAATTCAAAAAACAAAATTGGTCATCTTGTTGGACGTAAGTGGTTCGATGGATAAATACTCATTTTTTCTGTTAAAATTTGTGTGGTCATTGAAATCCCATCTCAAGAACATTGAAGCCTTCATTTTTAGTACCCACTTGATTCGAATTACTGATCTGTTGAGAGAAGATGAATTGACGGCGTCGATGATGCAGATGAGCGAGCGAGCGACCAATTGGTCAGGAGGGACTAAAATAGGAGCTTGTTTAGCCTCTTTCAACGATCAATATGCCAAAAAAGTTTTGAATGGTCGCAGCGTTACCATTATCTTAAGTGATGGTTTAGATGATGGTGATCCAAAGGTGATGTTTGATGAAGTACATAAAATTAAATTAAGAACCAGAAAACTGGTGTGGTTGAATCCTTTAAAAGGGATGAAAGGCTATGAGCCTTTAGCCAAAGGAATGAAGGCAGCCCTTCCTGCAGTAGATGACTTTCGATCGGCACATAATTTAGATAGTTTGATGGAGTTAGAAAATATCTTATCGCATGCATAATTATTTATCATTGCTTAAAAATCTAGAATCCTATCAAAAAAAGCAAGAAGCTGTCGCGATGGCTTCTATTGTGCGCAGAGAAGCACCGACCTCAGGAAAGCCCGGAGATAAAGCACTCATTACTCAGAACGGTGAGATAAAGGGTTGGATAGGAGGAGGATGTACGCGCGGCATTGTGATCAAAGAGGCTTTAGCGGCTATTGATGAGCGAACCCCTAGATTGGTGCGTATTCAAACGGCTTTAGATGCGCCTGAGCAACCAGGAGTCAAGAATTATAAAATGACCTGCATGAGTGGTGGGTCTTTAGAAATTTATATTGAACCAATTATGCCATTACTTGAATTAAAAATTTTTGGACGTTCGCACATAGCTAAAGCCTTGTGTGAGTTGGGTGCCCTTTCGGGATTTAGGGTCACGGTGATATCTGATTTGGTCGAAGAAGAGATGTTCTCTACGGCGAGTAATAGGGATACGCTGAAGGCATTTGATCCTGCTTTACATCTCAATGCATTTGTGGTGGTCTGCACGCAAGGAGAAGGCGATGAGGAAAGTTTAGCGAGTGCCCTTCAGACAGATCCGCGGTATTTAGGATTCGTAGCCAGCAGCAGGAAAGCCAATGCCGTATTGATGGCCTTAAAAAGAAAAGAGGTACCTCACGCACAACTGGCACGAGTCAAAACGCCTGCGGGCCTAGACATCAATGCAAAAACACCGACTGAGGTAGCAATTTCTATTTTGGCTGAAATCATTCAGCTGAGTAGGTCCGAAGAAGATTCGACGGCTCCATCTATACCTTCAGAGCCAAAGATATCCAGCGACTTATACATCAATCCAGTATGTAAAATACCGGTTTCAAAAAGTGCAGCAAAGCATGTAGTAGAACATGAAGGTGAGCAAGTCTATTTTTGCTGCGACGGGTGTTACGAATCTTTCCAAAAAGAGCCTTCGGCTTATATTTAATGCTTTAGATATGCCATCCCCAACCGTGCAATAGGACAATCCTCAAGCCCACGTAAGCAATCAAAACTGCGGTAAATAGTTTGATTGTCTGAGCATTTAATTTCTTATTGGTGGTAAATGACCCTAAGGTCCCACCCACCGCTACCGCTAAGATCAATGGGAAAGCGAAAGGTATATTTAATTTAAAAGCATTTGAGGCGATGAGTCCTCCTAAGCCTGCAACAGAATTAAACAAGATAAAAATGGAAGCCAAGGCGGCGACGGTTCGCCCATCTTTCCAACCGATTAAATTAAGTGTTGGAGAAAGAAAGATACCCCCTCCGATGCCTGAGATACCAGAAAGTAACCCAATTCCACTTCCGATAGTTAATTTTTTATAAGTTCTTAAAGTTCTTTCTGAATGGGATCGCTGGAGCAACTGAATGAATATAAAAAAAGACGCCCCTAAAAGTGCGGACCCCAGCACTAGAAAAAATACTTTTTCAGATAATTGAAGCTGGGCACCCAAAAAAGAGAGGGGCACACTGCTGAGTATAAAGGGCCAAAACAGCCTCCACTTAAAAACATCGTTTCGAATGAACATAAAGGTTCCTATACTTACGACGATCAAATTTAAAAGGAGTGCCAGGGTTCTTATTTCCTCAAATTCTGTCAAAAAAAGGCTAAGCAATGCCAAATAACTAGAACCACCGCCAAAGCCAACGGAGGCATAGAAAAAGGCAATTAAAAAGAAAATAAGAGGGAGTCCGTATTCAGGCATAAAATTCAAGAATTACCAAAGGCAATAAAGGTATCTCTTTTTACATATCTGAAGATAAAATTTTTATGGCAGCTTTAAGCACTTCTTTGATGATTTATTTGATGCTTAACTAATTGTTCAAAACAAATTTTAAGCCATTCTGAATAATTTTCTGCATGTTTTGAAAGGTCTTCTTGGAGTTCATCAAGTCCGATGTACTTATGATCTTGAACCTCCAAGGGATTGGCTTGTGGGGGGGCATCGGAATATCCCAAATAGACATGATCACATTCATGCTCTATTAATCCATTTGAAAAATCAACTTTATAAGTGAATTTAAAGGCAAAAGTTATGGGACAGTTCATGCCCATTTCTTCCTGAAGTCGTCTTTTTGTAGCCTGAGCCATCGATTCTCCAAAATGGGGATGACTGCAACAGGTGTTGGACCATAAATTTGGTGAGTGATATTTATCAGCAGCCCGCTGTTGCAAAAGAACTTGGCCCTCGCTGTTAAATATGAAGATGGAAAAGGCCCTATGGAGTAACCCCAGTTGATGGACTTTTAATTTTTCCATTTTGCCCCATTGTTGATCATTCTCATCAACTAATATTAAACACTCATCACTCATTTTGGTCTCCTTTAAAAGAATCAATGCTAAGCTAAAAACCCTAATAAATGCAATTTTTTAGCAATAATTTGACACGTTAGTCTATTTTTTTTGAGGCAAAAGAGATCTGATTATTTTTTGGTAAATAAAGGCGATCGAATATCTTTCTAAACCCTTAAACTAATGTTATGGAAAGTTAAGATCAGTATTTTTGGACTTTTATTTCTTTTATGTATCAAATCAAGTCACTGTTGTAAAAACCCCCTTTATTTTCAACTCTTTTCATAGATTGTTCGACGATTAAATAAGCAGTAGAAATCATATTTCTCAACTCAAACAACGAGGTAGACAACTTGCTTTTTTGATAAAGGTCCTCGGTCTCCTCAAAGAGGACATTCAATCTTTTTGAAGCGCGATGTAATCTCTCATGCGTCCGTATGATTCCTACATAATCACTCATGATCGATTGTAATTCTTTCCGATTGTGCGTAATTAAAATGCGCTCTTTGGTTTCAAATGTATTTTTACCATCCCAATCGGGAATGGATGTTTTATTTTTGATGGTTTCAATATTTTTTTTAGTTTCTATGAAGCATCGATGGGCAAAAACCAGCGCTTCGAGTAGCGAGTTTGAGGCCAGCCGATTGGCACCATGGAGGCCTGTATGGGCACATTCACCACAGGCAAAAAGATGTTGAATAGAAGTACATCCATTGATATCTACATCGATACCTCCACACAGATAATGGGCCGCAGGGGTTACGGGAATCATTTGTTTATTGATATCAATACCAATTTCGATGCATTGCGCGTAGATATTTGGGAAATGTTGTTTAAAATCTTTTTTGGAAATTGCAGTACAATCTAAGTAAACAAAATCGGCTCCACTTATTTTGAGTTCGTTGTCAATGGCGCGTGAAACGATATCTCGAGAAGCCAGTTCTTTTCTTACATCGTATTTGTGCATGAAAGCTTCCCCATGTTCATTTTTTAAAATGGCTCCTAAGCCACGAACGGCTTCAGAGATGAGAAAAGATCTTCCGTGGCTAAACTGATGCGCCAATGCAGTCGGATGAAATTGAACAAATTCCATATTTGAAACCTGTGCTTTGGCACGGTAGGCCATGGCGATGCCGTCTCCCGTAGCAATGATCGGATTGGTCGTATTTCGATAGACCTGACCAATGCCACCCGTAGCCAATAAGATAGTTTTTGCATTATAAGTAACTATTTCTTGGGTCTTTTGATTAAAAACATAAGCGCCATAACAAGTCAGCTTTTGCTTTGACCTTGGTCTTTTCAATTGATGTTCGGTAATGAGGTCAACGGCAAAATGAGAAGTCAGTAAGGTTATGTTTTGCTGTTGTTTGATTTTGATGATCAGTTTTCGCTCTATTTCATAACCCGTGATATCTTTAAAATGCAGAATACGGTGCTCTGAGTGCCCACCTTCGAGTCCTAAATCATATGTTCCGAGTTTACTTTTATCGAAATTGATGCCCCAATTAATTAATTCATAGAGTCTTTTGGGTCCTTCCTCAACCACCATTTGGACCACCTTTGGATCGCAAAGTCCGTCACCCGCTTTCAGCGTATCGGAGATATGTTTTTCATAGGAGTCGTCCAGGGTGTCAATGACCGTGGCAATGCCACCTTGAGCATATTTGGTATTGGACTCACTTTCATCACCTTTGGTTAGGATCACAATTTTTTGCTTAGGAAAACATTCAGCGATCTTGAGGGCATAGGTGAGGCCAGCGATACCCGATCCTAGCACTAATACATCTGTTTTTGGCATGTATTATTTTGAAATTTCTAGCATCCGCTGCAAGGGTAACAACGCCCGTGTGGTGATCTCCTGGGAGACGGTTATTTCTGGAGATTCATCTCTCAAGCATAAATAGAGCTTTTCAAGACTGTTCATTTTCATGAAAGCGCATTCGGCGCAGGCACAATGATTGTCTTCCTTGGCCGGAGCAGGGATGAGGACTTTATCAGGAACCATTTGTTGCATCTTGTGTAAGATACCCGCCTCAGTAGCGACGATAAACTTTTGTGTCGGATCTGCTACAGCGTAATTGATCATTTCAGTAGTTGACCCTATGTATGAGGCAACACTCAAAACGTGTTTTTCAGACTCAGGATGTGCAATAAATTTGGCATCGGGGTGTTGTTTTTGAAGCATCAATATTTTTTCTATTGAAAAGGCTTCATGAACCATACAGGCGCCATCCCATAAAACCATATTTCTATTGGTTTTTTGGTTGATGTAATCGCCAAGATTTTTGTCTGGCGCAAAGATGAGGGGCTGATTTTTTGGAAATGAATTTACAATTCTTTCAGCATTGGCTGAGGTGCAAATCACATCACTCATGGCTTTGATCTCGGCAGAGCAGTTCACGTAGGAAATTACCTTATGATCTGGATATAGCTTCAAAAAGCGGGCAAAATCATCTGGTAGACAACCTTCTGCTAATGAGCAGGAAGCAGCTAAATCAGGAAGGACTACTTTTTTCGTTGGATTGAGTATTTTGGCCGTTTCGGCCATGAAATGAACCCCTGCAAAAACAATGATATCGGCATCAGTTTTTGCAGCCTGCTGAGATAGGCCCAAACTGTCACCCACATAATCCGCTAGATCTTGTATGTCAGGTGTTTGATAATAATGGGCCAAAATAACGGCATTCTTCTTTTTTTTGAGGGCGAGAATCTCCTCAGTTAATGCTGCATCGGTAAAAGGTGTGATCCGAATTGATTTCATATTGTAATAACCGTTTCGGCAAAATTAACGTCTGAACCCTTCACGTGTCACGAATTATTTAAATAAATGACAAAATTTATTGAAAATCAATGTTTTCAGCCAATTTAAATCTTAAATTCAAAGAAATTTTTCAGTTCAAGTGTTTAAAATAATGGGATCACTGATCACAGTTCATATATGCGGCATAGCTTATGCCCATTTTTTGGGCTTTTTGGTAATCTTGTGCAGCTTTTTCGAGGTGACCGAGCATGCATTGTGCACTGCCTCGGTTAATATATAATTCAGCTACTTTAGGGGTTAATAGAATGGCTTTATCAAATGCTTCAATCGCCAAAACTGGCGCTTGACCCACCAAATAAATATAACCCAACTGTTGAAAAGCCTCTGCATAATCTGTTTTCAGAACAATCGCTTTTTCAAGATCAGCAACGGCAAGTTTGGACAATGCCATGCCTTGATAGCTCATGGCTCTAAGGAAATAGGATTCGGCATTATTAGGATCAATTTCAATCGCCGTATTGAATGATTTGACGGCTTCCGTAAACTCGCCCTGGTCATATTGCTCATATCCTTTATCTAGTAAGTTATCAACTGCTTGAAACCATATAATAAGGGAGATTAAAATAATTTTCATTTGATTAGACTGAGTAAATATTATTTTTGACAAACGTATGAATAGCTCGAATAAACATTTCGAAAAGGCCTAATTAGCACATTCTATCACCTCTTACCTCCCTTAACTCTTAATTATTATAAGCCTACGTTTACTTACGTTTGTGAAAAGGATAGACCAGAAGGGGTTACCTAAGTAAAATAACTTGTATTAAATTGGCTAAGTAAAAATAAGTTGTTTCTATGTGACAACAAAAAAAGATAATTTATATTTGCTTTTAGCACTAAAAAATAATTTTAGAAACCGTTGTAAGTCTTATAACCAAAATTTGCCATGAAAAATTTCTCAAAAAAGTTCATCATTATCTCCTCCTTTCTTTTCGGAGTACTGCAATTAAGTGCCCAAACGATTAGTTATGATTCAATTGCCGAGGATAACTCTCGACAGGATACGTTAACTTTTGTTGAGGATTTCGCAGACGCAAAGTACGCATTGAATGCATTGTTTGTATCCAATGATTCTCTGAGCTTCAAACTAAATAAAATCAATGCCAACGGAGCGATAAGCGCTACGGTGGCTGATGACACCTTAACCATCAGTGCGCTAGCCAATGGTTATGGTCAAGCTTCGGTGGAAGTGGTCGCCACCAATACAGCCGACGAAACCACATTCAGTCAATTGATAAGTGTAATTGTTACGGCAGTAGATGATGCACCTACATTAAATCCTGACAATCGTTTTGTTGATTATTATAGCGACCAGTTATCCAATGATGGTACGGTTGTGATCAACACAGTCAACGGTTTTGAATCTATTGATGCTGATAAAGATGGGACGGCGATAACCATTTCCTTCACCAATTTATCAAATGCTGCTGCGGGTTATATCGACTTGACTTCAGAGGAGGTGACTGCCAGTTCAGATGGAACTTTCAGTATCGCAATAACTGCAGCTACTAAGTATGCTGCAAACGTAAATATCAAAGCTACAAGCAAAGGAGTAGCCTCGGGAGCTGAACAAAGCTTTACCAAAACAGTAAAATT
>CAJJCN010000004.1 GCA_905182655.1 Flammeovirgaceae bacterium UBA4465 | reverse complement strand
ATAGATATCATCAGCCCTTGTTTTATAAGCTAAATCTCGATTTAAAATACTCGAAATGAACTGCGCTCCCTGATTTATTGAGTCCATTAAAAATGCAGCACTGGACATCATACGATAAGCCTCGAGCATCTGTTTTTTATCTAACGTCTTCTGCGTTAAACAAGGTTCCAAGAGGCTTTTGATCAACTCTATTTTCCCTTCCTGATAGTACTGAGCGGCTAACTTCAGTTTTTGTTCGCAGTTTTGAGCCACTAAAGCATGACTTAAAAGAAAATAAAGGCCTACTAAAAAACAGTATTTTACTATTAACGGGTTTTTCATCAATCTATTCCTGAGGTAAAGCGTCCATTTCACAATGATAGGGAACATAAGGGCTCTCATCGCCTACATATTTTGACCATGCCTCCCTAGATAATGGTTTAATTATACTTTGGCATAACAAATTTCTCAATTTTTCCGGATTTAAATCATAATATTTTAGCGTTCCATTTATCTCCCCTACTACGAGTCGCTGCCCCCTTTCTTCAACATATAAATGGGTAATAAAACTGGCTTGATCATCAAGTTTAATAGGAAAAGCATCAGGCTTATCAAGATCCCAAATACTTACCGTCTTATCAAAACTACCCGAAAACAAACGTTGATCTTTGGCAAAGGATAAAGCCGAAATTCTCGAGTTATGACCCCTTAAAAGCTCCCCTTCCTTTTGATTTGATAAATCAAACAAAGAAATATCCCCCGAAACGTATCCGACAGCTAAGGTTTTAAATAAATTATCGACCGCAATTCTAGTAGGTGTTTCCTTAAATACCATAGGATGTTTTACTGATTCTCTGGTATCCTTATTCAACTCATACAAACAATCTGCATCTAAAATAAAATAACCAGCACTTGATTTTATAACTTCTCCCACATTAAAACCTAATAACTGCTTATTCCAAACAATATTGTCAGGACTTTTAACGGACAATTGAAACCATTCATTTTTTGAAAAAATATCCCATCCATCGGTCGAAGGAAATATTTTTACTCGCCGCACATCTAGTTCGCTATTGATAATCTCAACAAACTGATCTGTTTTTGAATCAATTTGAATGAATCTTCCTTTCCCTGTATATAATATCGTTTTTTGATTTTCAGTAGCTATGTCTACTATGTCATAATCTATAATGGAAGAAGGAATGATTTTCATTTTTTCTCCCCGAAAAAAATAAATAAACCTACGATCTATTTCTTGTGGTACAAATGAAGTTCCGTTTTCTTCCCAAAAAAATAACTCACCATCTTTACCCAAAGAAAAATAACCATTATCTCCTCTGTTTAAATAGGTAATCCCCACGTTTTCATGCCCCAAAAAATGATTGAACTCATCTCCAAGTGTTAACTTAACAGCATCATATAGCGCATTATAAATAGGTGTTACGATCTTTTTTGGTGATGATTCCATATTTAGCTGAGCGTATGCCTGTAGCGCTAATTGTGATTTTATAGGATTATTTTTTTCATACAATGACCTCCATGATAATGGAAAATCTTTCTCAATTTTACCTTGAACGCGGGTATCCAACGGAGTATCAATTTTGATTAATCCCATTGTGATTTCTGTATCACTTTGGAAATGGTTGATAGTAGATAGAGACCGATATGGGAGTCCCATTAGATCTGAACTCAATAAGATTATTGCTAAAAAGCCCGTGAAAAATGTATTTAAAAAACTCATATTGTATAAGAATTATTCTGGAAAGATCGGTATCAAAATTATATTATTTGTTAGTTGCCCTTGCTCTTTTCAAAACTTATCAATTTGTGTTTTATTGAGGCTGGAAAAATTTTACACTAAAATAGCATGTTAAATCCTTATGGTAACACTAATGTCGAATAAAATTTCAGACCTTTTTTGATGCCTACCAAATATTAAAAAAAAATAGCACGTGTATCGCCTAAGAAAATACCCCATTGTAAGAACATAGAACTCTTTGATTAGAATAAAAATGATCCTATTCATTCAACGATTATACCTATGGAATCGGCTGTTAAAAAGTTCTCATCTTCTTCAAACGACCAGGACGATGCTCATAAGCATCCAATTGATGTTTTGATAATGCTTGGATTAAGCCCTTTATTATGGTTAGTTTGGTTAGTTTGAAAAATCCCTTTACATTTCGCAAAAACATGAGTATTAAACCCATATGAAGCACAGACTAAGTATCGATGAAATTAGACAGGGACTTCCTTTGATTGACCCGTCCTTCTTAAATACACCTCAATTTATTTCCAAAGGCTTGAGTGATCTCTTTAATTGCCAACTTACGGTCAAAATTGAAACCCTTAATCCCATCAAATCCTTCAAAGGACGGGGTGCTGAAATACTCATATCCCAAGCAGCACCTGATGAACCCATCGTCTGTGCCAGTGCGGGAAATTTTGGCCAAGCCATGGCTTATGCCTGCCAAAAGAAAAAGATCTCTCTAACAGTTTTTGCAAGCAAAAATGCCAATACCTATAAAATTGAAATGATGCGATCTTTTGGCGCCACGGTACTCTTAATGGGTGAAGACTTTGATGAAGCCAAAATAATAGCGAAAGCACATGCCAAAAAACTACAACTGCGCTTCGTTGAAGACAGTCAAGATATCCAAACCCTTGCGGGGGCAGGTACCATAGGATTGGAACTATTAAAACTCCCATATACACTAGATACGCTGCTGATTCCCTTAGGAAATGGAGCCCTATTTAGTGGTATTGGTCGGGTTTTCAAAGAATTAAGTCCTCAAACAGAATTAATAGCGGTTCAATCGGAAGGCGCTCCTTCTATGATTGAATCCATTCGTAGCCAAAAGCTGATCATTCATCCTTCTGTGAACACCATTTCTGATGGTATAGCGATTAGACTCCCTGTAAAACAATCTTTACTCGATTTAGAGCATTTGATAGATGATAGCTTTTTGGTTTCCGATAATGATACTTTAAAAGCTATGAAACTCCTACACCAGCATTTAGGTATTGTAAGCGAACCTTCTGCTGCAGTTGGTATCGCAGCAATTTTAAACAACAAGGATCGATGGCGGACTAAAAAAGTGGGAACTGTTATTTGTGGTAGTAATTTAACTCCCGACCAATTAAAAAATTGGATAATGAATCCCTGATTAAAGGAATATTTCAACTTGAACAAAGTGAAATATATTTTTTTTACTAACAGGAAATCAATGGCTTTTTTGAAGTTTTAATTATGCTTAGATACTCCGTATTGAGGGAACTTATTTTTTATTTTCTGAGTTTTTTATTTTAAGAATTAATAGGTGTTTACTTAAGTGTGTTGAGAATTTAAATACTCTTAATGATATCAAAAGTTTAAAACTGACCACACTGCCTAACCAACATAAAAATCAATACTACCCAATGAATAGGATCGCACACATTACTCACGAACTTTCTGATCTTAGAAAAAATTTACGTGACCACAAAATATATGGAACCCTACAAAATACTAGGGATATAAAGACTTTCATGGAACATCACATCTTTGCGGTTTGGGACTTCATGTCATTACTCAAATCTTTACAGCAAAGTCTTACGCACGTGCATACGCCTTGGACACCCGCCAAAAATCCAACTTTAGCTAGATTTATCAATGAAATTGTTTTGGGTGAAGAAAGCGATTTGAATGAGTTAAATCAACCCAAAAGCCATTTTGAAATGTATTTAGAGGCTATGGTACAGATGGGAGCGAGTACTTCAAAAATTGATGCTTTTATAAAAAAAATTAAAAAGGGTACAGAGGTAGAAAAAGCTTTAGACGATCTCCAGCTCGAAAAAAGGGTGTCTGACTTTACAAAATATACGTTCCAAATCATTTCAACGCAAAAAGCACACCTGATTGCTGCGGCTTTCACCTTTGGTCGAGAAGACATTATTCCAGATATGTTTAATGAGATATTGAGTGAAGGGGACATCAATAATGAAAAATATAACAAAATTACATACTATTTTAACCGACATATTGAGCTTGACGGCGACGAACACGGCCCTTTATCCTTACAAATGGTTTCTGAACTTTGTGGGGATGATACTCAAAAATGGAAAGAAGTCCTAGCTGTAGCGAAAGAAGCCTTAGGGCACCGAATCCATCTTTGGGACGCCATATCCGAAAAAATAATAACCTAAAAAGTTTCAGTCAACAGCTACTGAATGATCTTCGAATGTGATTGAAAAGCCTCGCTTTCGCTCCATCATCGTGTACCTGGTTGATACTTAAGCCTCGCTTGAGCCTCTACATCTTCCCGATAAAAAGACACCTCTTTGAATGAATGATCTGCATACAATGATATTTGGTCATCAAAGTGGGGTGAATTAGGATCTCCACTTTGCCCACCCGCTAAAATTGATTTGGCTTTTAACCGATCCCCAAAGGAAACTACGGCCACAAAACTGTTTCCCCGAGTCCCATACATCTTTTTGGTGTTGTTATCATAGCGTGCGCCATAAGCAGCTAAAGCTCCCCAATTTCCCGAAGCCAATCCTATGGGTAAACTAGGCTTTTCGTCACTGAAATTTTGCCTGATGGCGCCATCTAAACGTTGGTACCTATTGATCTGACCCCAAGCTTGATTCCAAGAACCGAAATCTTCATTCAGGTGGGCTATCGCCTTCTTGAAAATGCCCAGCCGCTCACCTACTGGAGATGCTTCACTCCAATACTGTACCAATTCTATGAATTTTAATCCACTCGGTCGGACCCCTTCCTTTACATAATGAGTCCCATAATAATGGGCCAGCGTCATGGCAATCGATTCCTTTGAAACGGCAAAATCCCAATGACGTAATACCTCAATCGGAGCCGAAAGTAGTGCTTCTTTTTCAGACTGATCATAGGCTTTGATCAACCCTGGAACCAATATTTCGAAAGCCGGCAAATAGGGATCATAAGCCAATGTGATGAGCTTATCTAAATCCATGTCCACACTTTCTTTAAGTAATCTAATGGCGTGAAGGCCTCTAAAATTTTCTTCGTCTTTTGACATGTAATAAGGGTAATCCCCCTTTTTTGGACTGAATTGATCCGCAGAAGTAAAAGGAGTTGAATTGCAATTTTGAATCCACCCATTGGGAGGATTGATGACCTTAATGGCCTCAGCAACAGCATGCAATCCTTTCCAGTCCGTGGCAGGATTACTTCCATCTACGGGTTTACTGTAATCGAATTTTATATCCCTTTTGGGAATGAAATTACCATGATAATAGGCAATATTTCCTTGTGCATCCGCGTAAACAGTATTATTGGAAGAGTTCGTACGCATATCCATCATTTGATTGAATTCCTCCAAACCATGCACTTTGGTTCGAATATAAGACTGTGTTAATGCCTCAATGGGTTTCCACATTAATGCAGTTGCCGTCCATTTATCAGCCGTCATATGGGTGATCGGGCCGTGATGTGTACGATAAGCCGTGACGCTCTTCTCCATGATTTTATCCCCTTGCTTGTATTTCAGCTTGACCTCATATGAGGAAATCGGTCTCAATTCTTCACCATATTTATAATAATAACCTCCTTCTTTTTCATGTACCTCTTCCACAAATTCATCAATAACATCGGTATATGTACTGGTGTGCATCCAGCCCGCTTTTTCATTAAAGCCTTGATAAACAAAAAACTGGCCCCAAGTCACCGCTCCATAGGCGTTTAGGCCCTCTTCACTCACGACATGAACCTCTCCCCGAAAGAAAAAAGAGGTATGAGGATTGATCAACAGCAAGGTATTTCCCGATGTCGTTCGTTCCCCACCAATAGCCATCCCATTAGACCCTTGCGGTTCCATCAAATATTCATGAGTCTGTATTTGGCGATCATTGGTGCTAAGCGAAAGTGGTTGCGCTCCCTCATAAAAAGCTTTTATTTGAGTTATCGGCACCCGCTCGATATCTCCTCCAATGGATCCTTCGCTAAAATAAAACGGCATCCAAGGTTCAAAATGGGTCAATAACTCTGGTTTTACTTCTGGATGGGTATATAAATAATAATTAATGCCTGCTGCAAAAGCATCGCAAAGATCCTGCAGCCACTTGGGACTGGCTTCATAAGCGTCGATTGCCTCGTTTTTGGTCATAAACAGATGGGCCCTCAAATCACTATAAAGCGCCTCCTCTCCGGTTACCTCCGCCAATCGTCCAATCGCCCAAATATAATTTCGCTCCACCCTGTGAAAATCATCTTCACATTGCGCATACAAGAGCCCAAATACCGCATCAGCATCTGTTTTTCCATAAATATGTGGGACTCCAAAATCATCTCTAATGATTTCAACTTGTGCAGCCTGTGTCTCCCACTGATCAATTTCTGTAGTTTTTGTCTCTCCAATACAACCCAGTAATCCTGATAAAATGAATAAATAAAAATAGCTATCTGTTTTCATAATTTTTTTCAACCTCATAAATGAAGTTATTCATAAAAAAATTGATAAAAAACAGATTGTGACGATCGGTCTGAAATAAGGCACGAATCCCGGCTTCATTCAATCGTCTCATTAAATTTGACCCTAATCACTAAAAAGCAATCTAAATACCGCGCCATTAATCTCACGCCCAAAATACTATCTATATTTTCATTATTCTTGTAACCTTATGAAAAACATATTCACCACATATTTTCCAAATTCTATGAAAGGTTTGGTCCTAAAAAAATTTGATGAAGGCCTCGCCATTGAAGAATTAGAAGTCCCCAAGCCTGCCAAAGGAGAGGTATTGGTG
>CAJJCN010000003.1 GCA_905182655.1 Flammeovirgaceae bacterium UBA4465 | reverse complement strand
GAAGAACATTTCGCAATGTATGCTGTTTTTGCACAATTAGTTTTTGGATTTGCCTCATTTTTAAGCCCCTTAGTTTATACTCAATTAGCCTCTGAAACATTTTTTGCGACCGATGATTCTTTTTTTCACGCTTTAAGCACCTTTTTGATCCCTAAAGAGTTACCCTGGATATCCTTGTATTTTTTATTTTCTATCATCAGCCTCTTTATGATACTCATTTTGGCTTTTTCAAAATTTCCTAAAATTGAACTTAAATCCAATGAAAAATCAGGTGCCCTCGCTGTGCACATTAAATTGTTTAAAAATAAGCACATTCGATTGTTTTTTTTAGCGATGATTTGCTACGTAGGTGCCGAACAGGGTATTGCAAATTGGATTTCTCAATTCCTTAATGTGTATCATGGCATTAATCCGAAAGTATTGGGGGCAGCCACCATTTCTGATTTTTGGGGGTTAATGACCTTGGGTGGAATTATTGGACTTGTTCTTTTGAGATTTTTTGATAGCCGATGGATTCTTATTACTTTTTCAGGATTTGCTATGATTTGCCTGATCATCGCACTTTTCAGTACTGCTAAGTTGGCCTTGATTGCCTTCCCGTTAACGGGTTTCTTTCTATCGGTGATGTATCCCATTCTTTTTTCTTTGACATTAAATTCCTTTACTGAAGATCACGGTTCAATTTCAGGAATATTAGTCACGGGAATCATTGGGGGAGCGATCTTACCTCTCATCGTTGGATGGTTAGGAGATGCGGTCGGACTTCGGTCGGCCATGTGCTTTTTATTTATCCCACTTGCCTTTATTTTAAGTACTGGTTTTTGGGCAAAACCCCTAATCACCAATCAAAAAATACGTTGGTTTTCTGAAGAATCATAAATATACAGACCTCTTTGGCCTTGATTGAGAAGGGTAGTTAAGGCTAAACTAAGCTCCATCCATTAATTATTTTCAAAGCCTTTTTTAGGATCCAATAAAGAACCGGCAGCTTGGTCTAAAAATACATTACAATTTGGGTGATGACGCAAGAGACTTGCAGGACATGAAAGAGAAACCTCTTCCTCGAGCATTTTTTTAACGATCGGTGCCTTATTTTGACCCCCAATCAGCAACAATATACTTCTGGCTTCCATGAGTGTCCCTAAACCAAGTGTCAACCCTTGAGATAACTTTTGAGGCTGTTCAAAATACTTTTGTCCTATTTGTATGGTCAAAGGGTCTAAATCAACTATTTGACTTCGTGAATCTGCAGGGGTAAATGGTTCATTCATGCCAATATGACCATTGAGGCCTAGACCCAAAATAGCTACGTCAATACCCCCATGATTTTTGATGTACATCTCATTTATAATACCTTCAGCAAACACATCAACCGATCGGCCATCAAAAAAACATATCTGATCATGAGGCACCCCTAAGGGATGGAAAAGATCTTGGTCCAAATGATACCTACAACTGCCTATATCTTGACCATTTAAACCTATCCATTCATCTAATCCCAAAAAATGCCAATCTGCTGTATTTAAGCTATTTTTTTCGACACTTATTACCAAATGCTTATAAAGCCCTTTGGGAGAATCTCCCGAGGCCACGCAAACCAATGGTTTTGGCGTTGCTTTTACCGAATCAAGCAAGACCCTCATTGCAGCGGTACTCAATTCTTCGTAAGTATTTGAAATTATTACATTCATGTAATTTTAAATATATTTTGAAACAGATGATGAGTAAGCCTATCTCCAAAGACGCACACAACAACAATTTAAACAAATAACAGCAAACGTTTATATTTGATTTCTAAACTAAATACGCTCATAGAAAAATTTCGCTTTAGTTTGAATACACACATCCATAGATGACAGTTGACAACTGAATTTATAACACAAAACGTAAACATTTAAACCAACAACATCCAGGATTGAAGTTGTAAGTACCTTAAGAGACAATGCCCTTTTGGGCGTATTATTTGCTAATATGCCTTATGGTGGAGTCCCTACTGTTACAGGAATCTTTGATGAATCCTTACCTTTTTTATTGGATCTATTGATCTCTAAAAAGTTTATAACCCTATTCTTTTTGGTTTTGGGTTCTATATTCAAATATCTCGCGCTGAAAGGATAGGCATAAATTTTAGAAATTACTTTATTTAAAGAATTGCCTTATTATTTTTAATTGGAACCATGCATTATTTTATCTTATGGCATGGGGATATTATCATGTCTTATGCCTTTGGAGAGTTCTTTCTACTTTTAACAAGGAACTGATCTATAAAAAACTAGTGATTCTTGCTCTTACTTTTTAATATTTTATTAACCGGAATCGTATTTATTGGCAACAGTGCTTTGGAATGGCGGGTGTATGATTTTGGATTGGCACTCATATGGCCGACAACAAACTTATATTTAGAATATTTGAAGGTAAATTTCATCATGACCCTTGAGTGAATTTCTTAAATAATATGCCAATTACACTTTTTTATACTTTTGGTAATATGCTGATTGGGTTGATCTTGGGGAAATTATACTTTTTCAGCCTTCCTGAAGGATTAAAAAATTAATGAATAGATTCATCATTTTAGGCTTTTCTGTTGGGATCCTCTCCAGCTACTTTTTTCATTAGGTACCACAGGTACTATTGATGTAGATATTCCAATGTCCTGGGTCCATTTGTATTGGTAGCAGGTATGATTTTACAGAGTTTGGGTTATTTAGCTTTTTTTATGAGATAATTTCAAAAAGAGATATTTAAAAGAATGTTGAGTGGTTTAAATATGGGGACAAAACAGCACTATCTAGTTATCTCTTTCAATCCATCTTTTATCTCGTTGTAATTTATCAATGTATTATCTGTTTCAGTTATTTGGCAAAGTCTCCTTTTTCGAAACGTATGTGATCGCATTTTCTTTTTTTCTTTTTTAGTCTTTTATCAGTTATTTATGGCTGAAAAGATCAGGGACGCATTGAGTTTTGGTGTTAAAAAAAGGAGTTGTAAATAATAATCTAAAATCAAAGTGAGCAAAAAAATGATATCAAGGCATCTTATCTGAAAATAGTGATTTAGATAAATTATTTAAGGTTGGGGAAGTCTGAAAAATTGTTAAAAATTATTGACTGAAAAGAAAACTGTCAATTAAATGCCAAGAAACCGGTAGGTCTAAGTGCAATCTGTAAACAAAAAAACCACCTACACAGAATGTAAGTGGTTGATAATCAGTGTGGGCCCACCAGGACTCGAACCTGGGACCACCTGATTATGAGTCAGGTGCTCTAACCAACTGAGCTATAGGCCCATACATTAATGAGCGCAATTTTAATCGATTTCGTTGAATATACCAACGTATAGAAATCGTATTTTAAGAGAAATTTTAAATTATTAACCTCCCCTCCCGTATGCATTTGATCGTGGGACTTTCAATAAACCTTACTCATTAAGACTGATTATCCTTATTTTCTTGGCTATTCTGCTCCAGAAGATACTTTTTGAAACCTAAGAAGAATTCATAAATTTAATGCCCTATTCCATGTCAAAATACTGAATTTTTAAACATTTAGGATGTTTTTTATTAATTATGTAAAAAAAGAGCATGAATTTTTATTTTATGCTTTTAAAAGAGTCTTTTTAGAACATATTATTTATTTTTGTTAGTAGTTCAAGAACCTATTTCCTCTTCAAGAAAAATAAATCAATGATATGAGCAAAGGCCTTTACGACCCCCAATTTGAACATGACTCATGTGGCGTTGGATGCATCACTAACTTTAAAGGCATCAAATCTCATGCCATCGTCAGAGACGCACTGACCATGCTAGAAAACATGGAGCACAGGGGTGCCACCGGTTCAGATCCTGATACGGGTGATGGTGCAGGTATTTTGATTCAAATACCTCACGATTTTTTGGAAGAGCAATTACAAACTTTTGGAATTCCGCTTCCTCAAGTAGGCCTTTATGGCGTTGGGATGGTCTTCTACCCTCAGCATTATGCTACGAGAGAACTTTGTAGGAAAGTCATCAATGATTGTATGACTACTATGAATTTTAAACTGATTACCTATCGATTGGTTCCCACAGATGCGAATGTCCCCGGTCATGAGTCAAAATCTGTAGAGCCTTATATCGAACAGCTCTTTCTCGTCCATGAAGATGATACCATAAAAGGAGATGACCTCGAACGTAAATTATTTGTATTAGGGAATTACATTACCCATCAAATAAATAATTATGTGCAAGCCGCCAATGATGAATTTTACATTGCCTCTCTCTCTTGCAATACCCTCATTTACAAAGGTCAACTGAAAACAGACCAATTAAGAAGCTACTACCATGATCTTCAAAATGAAAGTTTTACTTCGGCTTTGGCCATCGTACATTCAAGATTCTCAACCAATACTTTTCCCAATTGGAAATTAGCACAACCCTTTAGGTACATTGCTCACAATGGAGAAATTAATACCATTCGAGGAAATGTCACTAAAATGAGGTCTAAAGAGGCCTTGATGCATTCAGAGTATTTTTCCTCAAAGGAGTTGTCCTACTTGATGCCCATTACAGACCCCAATAATTCTGATTCTGCAAATCTAGATGGCTTGGTAGAGTTACTCACTTTATCCGGTCGAAGCTTACCTCACGTCATGATGATGCTCGTTCCAGAAGCTTGGCAGGGTAATAAACAAATGGACGCAAACAGAAAGGATTTTTATAAATATCATGCGGCCATGATGGAACCATGGGATGGCCCAGCGGCCCTCTTTTTCACAAACGGAAAACAAATTGGAGCCACTTTAGATCGAAACGGATTGAGACCGGCGCGTTATTGTATCACCTCAGATCATCGACTCATTATGGCTTCTGAAGCCGGGGCTATTGTTACAGATGAGGCCAAAATCATTAAAAAAGGTAGACTTCAACCCGGAAAGATGTTACTGGCCGATTTGTCTGAAGGAGTTATTTATGATGACCCTAAAATAAAAGCACTGGTTTGTGATGACAAACCCTACAAAAAGTGGCTAAAGGAACAACGCATCAAGTTAAGGCTCATGCCTATTCCTGAACTTCAGGCAAAGGTTATCGAACCTCACAGACTTACCACAAGACAGATCTCCAATGGCATGACCGAGGAGGATGTCAAAATAACTATTTTACCTTTTGCTCGTAGCGGGGCTGAGCCCCTAGGATCCATGGGTTCTGATGTCCCTCTGGCCGTCCTTTCAAAACAAAGTCAGCATATTTCCAATTACTTCAAACAATACTTTGCTCAAGTAAGCAACCCTCCCATCGATCCCATTCGTGAAAGACTGGTGATGTCTTTATATACCAGAATAGGGAAATCTTTAAATTTATTAGAAGAATCGGCTGAACATACCAGGCAAGTCCACATCTCTCAACCTATCCTTTCTAGAGATGACTTTTATAGAATAAAGGGATTGGCAAGTCATGGAATGGATTACTACATTATTGATGCCACCTTGGATGTCGCCAACAAAGAGACCTTGCGCATGGCCATAGGTAGGATCTGTAACGAAGCTGAAGATGCCATCAATAAAGGGAACAGCGTACTTATCATTTCTAACAGAAAGGAAAGTAAATACAAAGCAGCCATTCCTAGTTTACTTGCCACAGGATCTGTGCATCATCATTTGGTTAATAAAAAATTACGGACCCAAGCAGGACTCGTAGTAGAATGCAGTGATGCATGGGAAACACACCACTTTGCGACTATTATCGGATACGGTGCCAGTGCCATCTATCCCTACCTTACCTATGATACCATTCAAAACGCTTACAATACCCAGGCATTGAATAATGAGCAACCGTTGGATTATTATTTTGATAATTTTCGAAAAGGAGTCGGAAAAGGCCTTTTGAAAATTTTGTCTAAAATGGGTATCAGTACCTTACAATCTTATCAATCCTCACAAATATTTGAGTGTATTGGTTTAGGTCAAGAAGTCATTTCTACCTGCTTCAAAGGGACTGTAAGCCGTTTAGATGGATTGAATTTTGATGATTTGGGCAAAGAAGTGGTGATCAAACACCTCGCTGGCTACAATAAAAGTGAACATCAACTTTTGGAAGCAGGGGGCTATTTCCAATGGAAACAAAAAGGCGAGAAGCATCTGCTCAATCCTGACACCATCCACTTGCTTCAAAAATCTACCCGTCTCAATGATTATGAGCTCTTTAAAAAGTTTACAGACAAAGTACATGGAGAAGATACCGATATCATCAACGTAAGGGATTTATTTGAATTTAAATACAGACAAGCGATCTCGGTTGAAGAAGTAGAACCTGTCGAAAATATTTTAAAGAGATTTGCCACGGGTGCCATGTCATTGGGATCTATATCACATGAGGCTCACAGTACGCTGGCCATTGCAATGAATCGCATTGGAGCCAAAAGTAATAGCGGAGAAGGCGGAGAAGACAGTAAGAGATACCTCAAAAAAGAAAATGGAGATTGGGAACGATCTGCCATTAAACAAGCCGCTTCAGGACGATTTGGGGTGACTATAGAATATTTAAATAATGCAGAAGAACTACAAATTAAAGTAGCTCAGGGAGCTAAACCTGGTGAAGGGGGTCAATTGCCTGGTCATAAAGTTGATGACTATATTGCCAAAGTCAGGCACAGTACGCCGGGAGTTGGACTTATATCTCCTCCACCCCATCATGATATTTACTCAATAGAAGATCTTAAGCAACTTATATCAGATCTTAAAAATTCAAATCCAGCCGCTCGAATCAATGTGAAACTTGTCTCGGAAGCTGGTGTAGGTACTATTGCGGCAGGTGTTGCCAAAGCCAAGGCAGATGTTATTTTAATCTCAGGTGCCGATGGGGGTACAGGTGCCAGTCCTATCAGCTCTGTAAGACATGCAGGATTACCTTGGGAAATGGGTCTTGCCGAAGCGCATCAAACCCTTGTCCAAAACAATCTGAGAAGTCGGGTTACCCTGCAAACGGATGGTAAAATCATGACCGGCCGTGATCTCGCCATTGCTACCCTCTTGGGTGCAGAAGAATACGGCATCAGTACTGCAGCACTCATTGTTGAAGGCTGCATCATGATGCGAAAATGTCACCTAAACACTTGTCCCGTGGGCATTGCTACGCAAGACCCGGAACTACGCAAATTATTTACAGGAGATCCAGATCACGTAGTGAACTTTTTTACTTTGTTGGTCATGGATTTTAGAGAGATCATGGCAGCACTTGGCTTCAGAACGGTGAACGAGATGGTCGGAGAATCACATGTCCTCAAAATGAGGTCTGATATAGATCATTGGAAAATCAATCGATTGGACTTTACTCCTGTCTTACATTACGAAAAAGCTCCAGGACATGTAGGTACTTATAAAAAAATAGACCAAAATCATCATCTTGATGAGGCCTTAGATTGGCAGCTGATAGAGGCCATTGATCAATCTAAATCACCTAAAGGGTTAGACTTTCCGATCCTCAATACCCATCGATCTGTGGGTACCTTATTGTCAGGGCACCTTATCCGCCAAAAGAAGATGATCACTGAACCCATCAAGGTTACTTTTACCGGTAGTGCGGGTCAGAGTTTCGGTGCTTTTCTTGCCAAAGGACTCGATTTTCATCTGATGGGAGAAGCAAATGATTATGTAGGAAAAGGGTTGTCAGGTGGTATCATATCTATCAAGCCCAATGAACATTCAATCCTGAAACCGGATGAACACATCATCATAGGCAATGTCACTTTGTATGGTGCCACTTCAGGAGAAATCTATGTCAATGGACAGGCTGGAGAACGATTTTGTGTGAGGAACTCTGGCGCTGAAGCCGTCGTTGAAGGCATTGGAGATCATGGATGTGAATATATGACTGGTGGCTTAGCTATTGTTTTGGGTGATGTCGGTAGTAATTTTGGTGCCGGTATGAGCGGTGGAATCGTCTATGTTTATGACGAAAAAAATAATTTTTCTGAAAACTGCAATATGGAAATGATAGACATTGATCCCTTGCAGGAGGACGACGTCAATTTACTGCACGCAAAATTAAATGAACATATCAAACGAACGGATAGTCCCAAAGCAATTGAGATTTTAAATCATTGGGATACCGCTTTAAAAAAATTCAAGAAAGTGATGCCAATAGAACTCAAGCGCGTATTAGCAGATCAGAAAACCTCTAAAAAAGTAGCCTAATGGGAAGTATAGACGGATTCATGAAAATAGGACGGGACCTACCTAAAACCCGAGATCCAAAGGAAAGAGTCAAAGACTACAAGGAGTTTTATGTTCCACACAGCGAAGAACTCACTAAGAAACAGGCCAGTCGGTGCATGGATTGTGGTGTTCCCTTTTGTCATAAAGGCTGCCCGCTGGGAAATATCATACCTGATTTTAATGATGCCGTTCATAACGATGATTGGAATCGAGCCACTGATCTGCTTTTAGAGACCAATAACTTTCCTGAATTTACGGGTCGTATTTGTCCTGCGCCCTGTGAAGGCGCATGTGTATTAGGCATCAATAAGCCCCCTGTCGCCATCGAACATATTGAAAAAAGCATCATCGAGAAAGCTTTTGAATCAGGTAAGATTCAGCCCAAGCCTCCCATAAAAAGAAAGCTCAGTTCGGTTGCCGTGATTGGATCAGGGCCTGCAGGACTGGCGGCGGCAGATCAGTTAAACAAGGCAGGTTATCAAGTGACGGTTTTTGAACGTGACGAAAAAATAGGAGGCTTACTCCGTTTTGGTATTCCTGATTTCAAACTAGAAAAATGGGTAGTTGAAAGAAGAGTAAATCTATTGAGGGCCGAAGGTATCCTCTTTAAAACAAATATTGAAGTAGGGGTTAACCTCTCTACGGACGATCTAAAAAATCAGTTTACGGCTATCTTATTGGCTACCGGAGCTACCATACCTCGAGACATAGACCTCTCGGGAAGGAATCTGAAAGGTATTCATTTCGCCATGGACTTTTTAACTCAACAAAATAAACGAGTTTCTGAGCTCAGCATTGACAAAAAAGACATCTTTGCTACAGATAAAAATGTCATTGTCATTGGTGGAGGTGATACCGGCTCTGATTGCATTGGAACATCCAATAGACAAGGCGCCAAGTCAGTCACACAGTTTGAGCTTTTAGACAAGCCTGGAGTTACCAGAGGTGTCCACAACCCATGGCCTGAATGGCCTTTGGTTTTAAGAACTTCTTCCTCTCATGAAGAAGGCGTTGATAGAACCTGGTCCGTATTAACCAAATCTTTCATTGGAGATGAAAATGGAAATATTTCAGGTCTTAAAACGGTAAAAGTAGTTTGGGGAAATGGGAAGTTTGATGAAATCCCCGATACTGAAAAGATTTATCCTGTTGACCTTGTACTGATCGCAGTAGGCTTTGTACATACCCAGAAAGAGGGATTATTGAGCCAATTGAATATCAACCTAGATGGAAGAGGGAATGCTAAGGCTCAAAACTACAAAACTAATATAGATAAAGTCTTCACCGCTGGTGACATGAGGAGAGGTCAATCCTTGGTAGTATGGGCCATTCAGGAAGGCAGAGAAGCCGCCAGAGCCTTAGATGAGAGTTTATCTGGAAAGAGTTCACTTGCGGCTAAGGAGCGATCTAATTATGAGCTTTAAAGCATCCTAATTTCTAAATCATCTCCCCTACCAAAACCGATAAGTTGACTCATCTTATAGGTTTCTAAAGTGAAAAGGTCTTTAAGTAGGAATTCATCCTTGTCTAGGATTTTTAATAGCTCAAACTCAAAAAGCTCACCGTAATTGATCAAACGGTAGCGCTCCCCTACGCGTAAACTGCTAAATGCCAATCCTCTCATAATCAATAACAAATTTAGACCAATATCGGCAGATTAAGACGCAGCCGTTCCTTCAATTAAATATCGGTCTTGGTGTAAACACATTCATAAAAGATCAAATCCATAAAAAAAACCGGACATAACTATGACCGGCCTATACCTTTTTAAGCGCTTAACCTTCTCGACAAACTTGGCTTGTCAATAATAATTATTCTGCAGATTTTTTTGCTTTCGGCGCCTTTGCTTTTGCCGGCTTCTCCGCCTTGACACTTTTTTCAGCTTTTGCCTCTACCGTCTTCTCTACTTTCTTAGCTTTTACTGCAGGCTTAGCCTTCTTGGCATCAAACTCTTTTTTGATGGCATCCACATCCACATTCTTTATGACAGGGACAAACGAGAGACGTTGTATCGTAGCTACACGATTTTTTGCAACATTTTTGTTTTTCCGCCCTTTTCTTTCTAATCTAGTTACAGCCATTTTGTTTTATTTGTTAATTACAAGGTGCGAAATTAGAGGATTTCTTAGATTTGTCAAAAATATTTTAAGTGGAAAAACTTTCTATCCCCAAAGGAACTCGTGATTTCGGCCAAATTGAATCATTTCGCCGTAAATATATTATTGAAAAAATTCAAAGTAATTTCATAAAGTATGGATTTGCACCGATCGAAACGCCAACAATGGAACATTTATCTGTACTTACGGGAAAATATGGCGACGAAGGAGATCAACTTATTTTTAAAGTGCTCAATTCTGGAGACTTTTTAAAAAAGACCCATTCCGATGATTATGATCAGGGTGCAAAAACACTTTTACCTAAAATAGCTGAAAAAGGTCTTAGGTATGATTTAACCGTTCCCTTTGCTCGACATGTAGTGATGAATCAGCACAACATTACTTTTCCCTTTAAAAGGTATCAGATACAGCCTGTGTGGAGGGCTGATCGACCCCAGCGAGGTAGGTACAGAGAGTTTTACCAATGTGATGCAGATATTATAGGCACCCGATCTGGTTGGAATGAAATAGAACTGACCTTATTGATACATGATGTCTTTAAGTCTTTAAATTTTGAAGGTTTTGAAGTAAAAATCAATCACAGAGAAGTTTTGTTCGCAATGGCTGCTGCCGCTGATCTAAAAGGAAAAGAAATTCCTTTTTGTGTGGCGTTAGACAAAATAGATAAAATAGGTACTGAAAAAGTACTCCATGAGATCAGTCTACTACAAGGTGACGTGCAAATGGTTTCAAAATATCTTGAAATTATTGCCTCTAATATCGATAAATCAACCAAAATCGAAAAATTAGTCGCGCTTACCGGTGCCTCAAATAAAGGTTATGAAGAATTAACTGCTTTTTTTAAAACTTTGGATGAGCTCACCGATCGGAGTTTCAAAATCTCACTTGACTTTTCCTTGGCACGAGGCTTATCTTATTATACGGGTATGATCTATGAGGTAAAACCAACGGAAGTTAAAATAGGAAGTATTTGTGGTGGTGGGCGCTATGATAATTTAACAGGCATGTTTGGCCTTAAAGGCGTATCAGGCATTGGTGTTTCATTTGGATTAGATCGCATTTACGATGTCTTGGCCGAATCCAATTTGTTTCCCAAAACAGCTAAAGGGGGTCCAAAAGTACTGATTACCCATCTCGACGCCTCCGCTTTCAAGCATGGCATTAAAATCATCGAGCAAATAAGAAAAGCGGGTATTGCGGCTGATCTTTTTCCCGATTCGGTCAAAATTCAAAAGCAAATGAATTATGCCAATAAATTGGCAATTCCCTACGTTATTACGATAGGATCAGACGAAATCTCACAAGCACGCTATCCATTAAAAAATATGAGCTCCGGTAAGGTCTTAACATCGACTATTGAACAAATCATTAAAACCTTGAAAACAGATAACCCTTGATTAAAAAAATAAAAATATTTTTTTTCAAATTTATTTTTTTAAAATTCGCCCTTTTTGTTGTCTCGATCCTTCCTTTTGGTGTGTTGGCACAAATAAGTCAAGATGCCTCCTTTGCGGTCTCGTATCAACGGGGATGTGCGCCCTTCACGGTAAACATCCAAGAGCTTATTGATTATGGTGATGAGGTCCCTCGGAATTATATTTACGAAGCCAATCTAGGCACCGTTACCTCAGTAGATACTTTTTATACCTATGAAGAGCCAGGTGATTATCTCATTTATCAAATCATCAGTGAAGGAGATGACAGAGAAGATTCCCTATGGATACAAGTCTCTAATCCTATAAGCCCTGAATTCAATTATTTTTACTGCGACCGTCAACATCTTTCGATTGAGATTTTAGACGATTATTATGATAGTTATCAACTATATACGCCTACAGACACATTCACACATTTGAAAGAAGAAGGCAATCCCTTTACCATAGAAGTTCCTGAAGCAGATAGCCTAGATTTAATCATAGAAGGTTTTTATGATGGAGGGCAACCTAACTGCGGCAGCTCACCTGTCCAGAGCATTCTACTCCTTGAGTTAACCAACCATGCGACTGTGGATTCCGCCTACGTGAAATATGTATGTCAAAATGAAGTCTCACTCCAAATATATTATGAAGCAGATTCAACAACTTATTACAATGTTGAGTATCAATCCACACCCGATGTGTTTACGCAAGTCTATGAGGGCTTATTGGACTCTACCTCCTTATTTTTCCCATCACTCCCCTTCGATGCTTCCCTCTCTTCACTGTGCTTTCGAATCAATGCCCTTTCACTTTGTAATGAGGAGAATGTAGTTTTAGGTGATTCGTTGTGTTTGGACATTAACAGTGACACCACTGCATTTAATTATGCCTATGCCACCTATGATACAGAAAATCATATTGCCTTACATTTTAGTGAAAATAACAATGGCCTATTTCACGCCGTTAAATATGTCAATGATGTTTTATACGATACTTTAACCAACATAAAACCCGGGCACATTGACCCTAGCGTATACCCTATTCGGAAATACAGTTATGAGCTCCTTTTCACACCTTCGTGTGATGCCAGCATACAAAAAATCATGATTACGCCTACCTATTTAGAATTGTCAGATTATTATATCAATGCCTACACCGCTGAGTATTTTGATGGTACCTATAAATTGGGTCAAACTTTGGATTACCGCTTAGTCAATTCAGACCAAACAGAAAGTATTGCCCACTCCGTTGTGCTGACCCATCTAAATACCATCAACATCACCCACGAATTGGGTCTCAATCAAAAAGTATGGGCCGAAGGGACCAATGCAGCGGGTATTACTTTAAGGTCTAATGCTGTCAAAATAAAATTTAAGCCTATAATATATGTTCCCGAAGCTTTTTCTCCCAATGGCAACGGCATAAATGAAACCCTAAAATTTTATGGTCTTCCTACAGATCAATTCACTTTCCAAGTTTTCAATCTTGCAGGAAAAGAAATCTTTAGAACTGAACAAAAAGATGATTATTGGGATGGGTTTCAACAAAATGGAGACCTTATCAAGGGGTCTTATGTCTACCAAATCAATTACTATACCGAAGAAAATGAATTATTAACGCAACAGGGCAGTTTCGTTCTTATTAACTAACAAAAGATGAATAATATGCTGGATATGATGAAAATGATGGGCAAAGTCAAAGAGGTACAAGAAAAAATGAAAATTGCCAAAGAAGAGCTAGGTAATATCTTTGTGGAAAGTGATGCAGGAGCAGGCTTGGTGATCGCTAGATTCAATGGAAACAAAGAACTCTTAGACCTGAAAATAGATGACTCTCTTTATGAAAAAGAAGACAAAGAACTTCAAAAAGATCTGATCATAGCCGCCGTAAATAAAGGCATTAAAGCCGCAGAAGACAAGAGCAAAGAACATTTACAAAAAGCCACACAAGGTATGCTTCCAAATATTCCCGGAATGGATTTAAACAGTATGATGTAATGTCTGTCACTGCGATCGTTATTTTAAATTATAATGGGATTGAATTTCTAAAAAAATATCTAGGCATCTTGATCAAGAACTCGGGTAATTATGAAGTCATCGTGGCAGATAATGGCTCAACAGATTCCTCATTAGATTGGTTAAAAAAAAATCACTCGGGAATAAGAGCGATTGTGTTAAATAAAAATAATGGATATGCTGGAGGTTATAATTTAGCCCTCAAAGAGGTAGTAGCTGACTATTATGCCCTCATCAATTCAGATGTAGAAACAACTCAAAATTGGTTAGATCCCTTGGTTCAGTTTTTGGAAGAACATCCTGATTATAGTGCGATTCAGCCTAAAATTTTGGATCAGAATGATGCTTCGAAATTTGAGCATGCTGGAGCTGCAGGCGGTCAGCTCGATGCTTGGGGCTACCCCTTCTGCAGAGGCCGAATTTTCGATACTATTGAAAATGACCTTGGTCAATATGATGATGCCATTGATGTATTTTGGACCTCTGGAGCCTGTATGGTCATAAGAGCTCAGGATTTCAATGATATAGGCGGGTTTGATGCTGATTTTTTCGCACACATGGAGGAAATTGATCTTTGCTGGCGATTGGCGTTGAAAGGGAAAAAATTCAGGTACACCCCAAAAAGCACCGTACACCATGTAGGCGGTGGCACCCTAGCCGCATCGCATCCTCAAAAAACTTATCTAAATTTTAGGAATGGTCTCGCCATGCTTTTAAAAAACCTACCCAAAAAACATCTCATTAAAATTCCTTTCAGGATGATCTTAGATTTGGGTGCTGCTTTTGTGTTTTGGAAGCATCAAGGATTCAGTCATTTTAAGGCCGTATGTAGGGCAGAATTGGACTTCATGTTAAACCTAAGAAAATACTGGAGGAATAGAAACCAACACCGTCAACCAGAGATAAAACTCCATTATCCTGTGGAAAGTGTAGCGCTACAATACTTTCTTTTGAAGAAAAAGACTTACAATGAGCTTAATCAATAATACCAGAGCGTATTCTCTCTTCTTCTGTAAAGTTTCTTAAAATTCATCCAAAAGGCAATCGACAAGTAAATGATGACAGGAGACCCAAACGTTAAAAAAGAGGCATAAATGAAGGACAAACGAATACTTGAAGTAGGTATTTTAAAATACTCCCCTATGGCATTACACACCCCGAAAGCATACTTTTCTATTATATATTGCATGATAATTTCAACATAATACAACACAAAGATAAATATTAACATCTTTTTATATCAACGGATTGGACTATTTTATAAATTTGAGGTAATATTGTAACCTTAACTAGAAAAGAATTTAATTTAGATAGTCTCAATAAACGATGAACAAAATGAAAAACTTAAACCTCATAGTGGCCACAATTATTGCTGCCTCCCTATTTAGTGGTTGTGCACTTAAAAAAATGGTGAAACTTGCCGAAAAGCAAGATTTAGAGGTTAATCCCGATCCATTGGAGCTTCATGGCACTCAAGTTGCCTTTGACCTTTCCGCAGTATTACCTCCCAAAATACTCCCAACTGGAAAAGTTTATACCCTAAATACAACGTATCAGTACGGTGACAAAGAGATAGAGGTGGGTAGCATAGAATTCAATGCAGATGATTATCCGCAGAGTAGTACGACTGCATCTCGTATCATTCGACCTTTTTCTATGGCCTATAATGAATCTTTAAATCCAGGTACTTTGATGATTCAAGGTGAAGCAAAAAATCCTAAAAACGGAAAGTCTTTGAGCACAGCTAAAATGGAAATAGCAGTAGGAATTATTACTACATCTAGAGCCGTCCAAAATGCTTATTCGACCAATTACGCAGACCACGGGTATAATGACCAAGAAGAATTAATACCTACTAATATTAACTTCTATTTTCCTCAGGGAAGTGCTTACATGTCACAATCCCTTGCTACCGACGGCGAGACCAACAAGTCAAAAAAATCGAACCTCTCAGCGTTTATAGCCGACAAGAATGTGACTAGAACTGTAACCATCACAGGTACACACTCTCCGGAAGGTTCTGAAACCATCAATGGTGATTTATCTAATAACAGAGCTGAAGCTATTGAGAAATATTACCGAAGCCAAATGAGTAAATATGATTACACGGGAACGGCTGCTGAAATCAAATTCATCCTCAAGCCAGTCGTGCAAGATTGGACTGCTTTCAAAGAAGCATTGAGAGCTTCAGAAATCAGTGAAGACGCTAAAAAATCATTTTTAAATATTGTAAATGGTTCAGGTACCTTTGAAGATAAGGAAAAAGCCATGAGAAAAATATCAGGATATAAAACTGTTTTCGATGATGTTTATCCTTCCTTAAGAACTGCCCAAACTGAAATCCTTACGGTTAAAGAAAAAAAATCACCTGCAGAAATTTCTTTATTAGCTAAACATATAGTCAATGGGGATACCACCAGCGAAGTGCTCTCCACTGAAGAATTATTGTATGCCGCAACACTCACGCCCAGTCTGAAAGAAAAAGAAGGAATTTATATCGCTGCCTCGAAAAAAGAAGGTAGCTGGGTCGCTCACAACAATCTAGCAGCAGTTTACTTGAAAATGGCAGCACAGAATGGAGACAACATGGGCAAAAACATACAAGACGCTTTGACCCAATTGAACATTGCCTCTAATAAAACTGACCATGTAGAAGTACATGCCAACAAAGGAACAGCGCTCATGATGCAAGCATCCTACGCGCCCTCTTATGAAGCATTATCAACGGCCATTTCAGGCGCAACAGGTGATCTGAAAGCAGCTCTTAATGCTTCCATAGGTTCTATCCATATTAGAATGGGAGATTATGAAAAAGCCAGTGCTGCTTTAGCTGCGGCGGATGATAGTGAAGTGGCCAACTTCAACCGAGGTCTAGCACATCTTCTTGGGGGTACCTTTGATGCGGCCAGCCGTGAATTTAGTAAAGTAAAAAATAGCTCTTCACTGGCAGCACATGCGGCTTATTACAAAGCTGTTACCGCAGCAAGAAGCAATAATGAAAGTGGCATCATGTCAAATCTCAAAGCAGCGGTATCTAAAGATGTTGCTTTAAAAGAGAAAGCGTTAAATGATCTAGAATTTTCAAATTATGCAGATGCGGTAGCGGAAGCTATTCGATAATTCTTGCATTTGTTAAAAAAAAAGCTCCTTAACTGGAGCTTTTTTTTTTACTCTTAGCGCTATTTGATCTTGATGTTTTAATTTAGCATCTCAATTAATTATTATAATTTGTTATGAGAGAAATTCAGTTCAGGGACGCGCTAAGGGAGGCTATGACCGAAGAAATGAGAAAAGATGAGAACATCTTTTTAATGGGAGAAGAAGTAGCTGATTATAATGGTGCCTATAAAGTAAGTCAAGGAATGCTTGATGAATTTGGTGCCAAGCGTGTAATAGATACCCCTATTGCTGAGTTAGGATTTGCTGGTGTAGGTATTGGAGCTGCAATGAATGGATTAAGGCCCATTATTGAATTCATGACTTTTAATTTTTCTTTGGTCGCTATTGATCAAATCATCAATGGGGCTGCTAAAATGCTCTCTATGTCTGGTGGTCAATACAACGTCCCCATTGTTTTCAGAGGGCCTACTGGGAATGCGGGTCAATTAAGCTCTCAACATTCACAGAATTTTGAGAATTGGTTCGCCAATACACCTGGACTAAAGGTGGTCGTTCCCTCAAATCCATACGATGCTAAAGGTCTTCTCAAGGCCGCCATTAGGGACAATGATCCCACCATATTCATGGAGTCTGAACTCATGTATGGCGACAAAGGGTTAGTGCCAGAAGAAGAATATGTATTGGAAATTGGTAAAGCCAATATAGTAAGGGAAGGCAAAGATGTTACCCTGGTCTCTTTTGGGAAATTTATGAAAATCGCCAATGAATGCGCCATTGAAATGCAAAAAGAAGGCGTAGATGTTGAGGTGATCGATCTAAGATCTGTCAGACCCATCGACTATGAAACCATCATTACGTCGGTAAAGAAAACAAATCGCCTGGTTTTACTGGAAGAAACATGGCCTGTGGCTTCGATTTCATCAGACATCAGTCATATCGTGCAAAGAAATGCGTTTGACCATTTAGACGCGCCCATCTATAGGGTCGTGAGCAAAGATTTACCCTTACCCTATGCCCCTACTTTGATTGAAGAAATATTACCGAATGTCAAAAAAACCATAGCGGCTATCAATGCGGTTATGTATAGATAAAGCTTAATGCCCATGATCACTTCATAAAGTTGGCTAATGCATTGGCTCCACCCATTTTATTCATGGTTTTCATCATTTTTCGCATTTGCTCAAACTGCTTAAGCAACTGATTCACTTCCGTCACGGTCGTACCACTTCCTTTCGCTATTCTGATTTTTCTACTTCCATTCATAAGCTCTGGTTTAGATCTCTCCTTCGGCGTCATAGACTTAATAATGGCTTCTATAGGCTTTAAACTATTGTCATCAATATCAACGTCTTTTATTGCCTTACCCATACCCGGTATCATTCCTACGATATCCTTAAGACTTCCCATCTTTTTGATCTGTTCCATTTGAGTCAAAAAATCATCAAAGCCAAACTGGTTTTTTTTGATTTTTTTATTGATTCTCTGGGTCTCCTTTTCGTCAAAATTTTGCTGGGCTCTTTCTACTAAGGTCAACACATCACCCATTCCCAAAATTCGCTTTGCCATACGATCTGGATAAAACTGATCCATGGCATCCATTTTTTCTCCCGTAGAAATGAATTTAATCGGTTTTTCTACTTGCCTCCTTACGGATAAGGCGGCCCCTCCACGTGTATCGCCATCAAGCTTGGTAAGCACAACCCCATCAAAATCAAGACGCTCATTAAACTCTTGAGCCGTATGCACTGCGTCTTGTCCCGTCATAGCATCAACTACAAATAAAGTTTCCGCAGGTTTTATCTCTTTTTTGAGCCCTGAAATTTCAGCCATCATTTGTTCATCAACAGCCAAGCGACCTGCTGTATCGATGATCACCGATTTTTTCCCATGAGTCTTGGCATATTTTATGGCATTCTTGGCAATAGAAATCACGTCTTTATTTTCTACTTCAGCAAAGACCTCTACGTCTATTTGCTCACCCAGTACTTTAAGTTGGTCTATCGCTGCAGGTCGATAAACATCACAAGCAACCAATAAAACCGAATGACCTTTCTTCTTGATATAATGGGCTAGTTTTCCAGAAAATGTAGTTTTACCAGAGCCCTGAAGACCTGCAATAAGTATAATATTGGGATTACCACTTAAATTGACAGGAACACTTTCTTCACCCATCAATACAGTAAGCTCTTCAGCTACTATTTTAGTCAATAGTTGCCCTGGAGAAACAGAAATCATAACATCCTGGCCCAGCGCCTTTAATCTGATGGAATCAGTGACGTCTTTTGCTATTTTATAATTAACATCTGCGTCGATTAATGCCCGTCGGATCTCTTTTACTGTGGCCGCAACATTTAATTCGGTGATCCTACCTTGGCCTTTAATATTTTTAAATGCACGATCAAGTTTAGCACTCAGGTTATCAAACATATACAGGGATTTGTCTTTGTTTTAAAAATGTAAAATTAACAATATAGGATATATTAAAATGAATTTCCTCTGATTTTTGAGACATTAAATAAGCCCTAGAGAAAACGCTGTTTTATGGATGCGATAGAAAATACTAAGACTTCAAAATAGGGCTTAAAGCCGCTGGAGAATAGTTAATAGATTTTAACGTCTTATCATCTCCCCTTCTAAAGACCAGATATTTGCCTGAGACTTCTCTAAAATAACAATCGGTAGCTTTCTTTTCTTGATAGTAAGCAACCGTATTACGGGCTTCCTCTTCACTATCACAGGCCTTACTCATATTGGATCTTTGCACTTCATTAAAAAGTGCAGGAAATTTTTTTCCCATTCCAAATTCAAGAATAGCACCTGAAAGCACGTATTGGATATCGCAAAGCGCATCTGCGATTTCGACGATATCCCGCTCAGCGATGGCCTCTTTAAGTTCTTGTAATTCCTCATCGATTAAGGATACCCTTAAATCACATCGTTGTTTTGAAGGTATTTCAGGTTCATTTAAAATCGGATGCTGAAAAGTTTGATGAAAACGGGCTACCTGGTTAAGGGGGTCTATTTTATCCATTTAGGAATTATTGTTTGATTTTTTTAGATTCATTTTTAATTACCAAAGATAAGAAAAAGACAAATCCTCCCACTATAAATGTGAGAATGAAAATCATACTGATCAATGCTTGACTACTCATTTGCTAACAAATTTACGATACAAAAAATTATTGGCCATCAATCCAACGATCAATACAAATATCCATTGGGTAATAATGGAAGCATTGCTGTAAACATCGATAACATTCCAATGACCAGATGCATCAAACCAGGGATAATCACTGTATCCCCTAGACATCCACCAATAAATTAAAAAGAGTGCCAGAGGAATATTTAGCATCATACATGCTTTGAAATAAAAAGAAGGCACTTTAAAATCAGAATCTAAGTCTATAAAATTCTTTTTGAATTCCGTAAACCCATATTTAGCCACTGCAAACAAAATAAATAGACCTGACACAATCAATCCTACACCCCAAACCCAATCTTGATTCGTGAAAAAATCTAAACTGTAGGCCGAAGGGAATCCAAAAATAATAAAGAAAAATATGACATTTTTAATCGATTTTGCACGAGAAAAACCTAAATCACTCAAATTTTTGATGAATAATTCTATCATCGCCAATAATGAACTCACCGCTGCCAAGAACAGCGCCAAAAAGAAAACACTAGACAGTAAGGCTCCACCCTGAATATTTGAAAACAAAACGGGAATGACGGTAAAGGTCAGCGCTTGATTCCCACTCTGAAGGTAACTAATGGCTGCGGCTTCCGTTTGCGCCATGGCAAATACTGCAGGTAAAATGGCCATACCAGCCATCAATGAGGCCAAATTATTTCCGAAAGCACCCACAAAAGTGTTAAGCGTGACGTCTTCCTTTTCACTAGAATAAGAAGATATCGTCATGATCAGCCCCCATCCTGCACCGGTAGACCAAGCCGATTGGGTCAATGCCTCTATCCAGATAATTGGATCAGAAAAATGATCGAAATTAATGGCAAACATATATTCCAATCCCATCAATCCTTTTTCCATATTCAAAGCAATAATGGCCACAATGATTAAAAGGACAAATAGTGAAGGTATCAATATTTTATTGGCACGCTCCAATCCTTTTTGCACACCCCGCGCCAATAATAAAGAACCTAAAATAACAATCGCTATATAAAGCAAAATCGTGATCCAATTTCCGTTGGCTACAGAGTTCCAAAATTGATGAAGGTAGTCCGGATTTTCGATCAAACGTGATTTCAGCGATTGCCCATCAAATATATTTGATACCGAAAAACTAAAATAGCGCAAGGCCCAGGCAGTAACGACAGAATAATAAAAGGCAATACCCAAAGTACAAATGGTTATAAAAAACCCCATGAAAGTGAAGGGTTTTCCAGCAAGCATGGTAAAAGATCCGATAACACCTTTTTTATACTTCTTTCCAATTGAGAATTCTGCCAAGAGTAAAGGAATCGACCAAATAAGTAAAAAGAAAATCCAAAGCAATAAGAAAGCACCCCCATACTGGCCAGCCAGTCTAGGGAATCGCCAAAGATTTCCTGCTCCGATAGCCATACCTAATGAAGCCAGGATAATACCCCATCGATTACTGAATTGTTCTACTTGTTTCACACCTTTTTATTTAGAACTTAGGATAGGGAATTTAATATAAAATTATGAGACAAATCGTTAAATTTTTAATTATCAAAAATTGATAATGACTTAACCTATAGATTATTTTTTGAATTGAGGTATCATCTAAATAAAGATTTAAGCTAGTGACAAACCTCAAATCAATCATTACTGCAGTAAATACAATGTTTTAAAATGTTAAATAACGTTAAATCACTTCATTAAATTAAATTTAGTTGTAGTCACAACTAAATTAGTATAATTTGCGTCAAATTAAAAAATGAATAAAGAAGATTTCTTTCCGCAGTTCGAACAACTCCTATTGCCCTGGCTTGGGCGAGCGATGAAATCCTTCGATTTTCATTTGGCTGATGAGTTGGCGCATGCTGGAATAACTTTAAGTAAGCACCAAATCATACTCCTACGTATATTGAGCTTGAAAGACGGGATACCACAAAATGATTTGGCCTTCATTACTGATAGAGATAAAACCTCATTGACCCGCCTTATTTCAAATATGGAGCGTAAAGGCCTCGTGAAGCGTAAAACCTGTGACTCAGACAAAAGAGTCAATAATATTTTTATTACTCAAAAAGGTTTAGAGGAAGCAAAAATGGCGTTTCCTCTCATCATTGATGAAATTGATAAAATTCAACAGAAAATAAACGCTAAGGAGATCAAAACCACCATTAAAGTTTTAAAACAAATAATCACATTTACTGACCGAAAAGAGCTTCCGCTCATAATACTGAAATAAAATGAGACAAATAACTATCGTATTGGGAATAATCATCTTCGTCGGATCCATCTTCGGAGCTCAAAAGATTGTTTCAAGTAAAAAAAGCAATAAATCCAAAGAAAATAAAGTCATCCCTTTGGCTTTTGTAAAAACAGTCGAGAATAATACCATTCCCATCTCCATCAGAGAGCAAGGCAGATTATTTGCCAAGAAAAGAATGAACTTATATGCTGAAGTTCAAGGTATCATGAGAGTCAGACCGAAAGAATTCAAACCGGGTGTATCTTTTGAAAAAGGCGAGGTCATGATTGAAATGGCCAATGATGCCTACTATGCCAACCTTCAAGCTCAAAAAAGTGTGCTTCAAAACCTGATCACCAGCATCTTACCTGATCTTCGTCTTGATTATCCAAATGCGTATGACAAATGGGTCAAATATCTGAATAAATTTGAAATAAGTCAAGCTTTACAAAAGCTCCCAAAGACCTCTTCTGATCAAGAAAAGTTTTTTATCACAGGAAAAAATATCTATACGACTTATTACAATACTAAAAATCTAGAATTGATCTATCAGAAACACCTCATTAGAGCTCCATTCAAGGGTGTATTGACGTCCGCTCAAGTAGACGCAGGGACCGTTATTCGTACAGGTCAGCTACTGGGTGAATTCATTGATCCTTCCCAATATGAGATGCAAGTTGATATTAGCAAAAACACCATTTCGGCTATTCGTATTGGTGAACAAGTGCTGGTTTATTCACCCGATAATAAAAGTCAATCTTACACAGGAACGATCATTAGAATTAATGGGAAAATTGATCAAGCGACACAAACTGTCAAAGCTTTTATATTATTAAAAGAGCCTAATTTAAAAGAAGGGATGTATCTCGAGGCTATCATTCCCATCCAAGAGATTGAAAATGCATTAGAAATCAACCGATCACTCCTGGTGAATCAAAATAATCTTTTTGTTGTCAAAGACAGTATCTTAACCCTGTTACCCATCAATATCCTACACAAAGGTGAAAAAAACGTGATTGTAAATGGACTCATAGATGGTATGCTCATGGTAGATCGTTCGATTCCTAATGCTTACCAAGGTATGAAAGTAGCCCCTAACGCCATCAAATAAATAGGCATGCGAAAAATTATCAAATATTTTATCAATTATCCTATAGCGGGATGGTTGATCGTTATTGCCTTCACGGTACTTGGCTTGGCTGGAGTAAGTAACTTAAAGTCTTCTTTTTTTCCATTGATAGAAAGTAGGAATATTTCTATCAATGTAATTTATCCAGGTGCATCACCCCAAGAGATGGAGGAAGGCATCGTCTTGAAAATAGAGGATAACCTCAAAGGTATCGTAGGCATAGACCGATTTACTTCTACCTCTCGAGAAAATTCCGCCAATATATTAATAGAGATCCTCAAAGGATATAATATAGATGCGACGCTCTCTGATGTAAAAAATGCAGTAAACAAGATTCCTTCATTCCCCTCGAATATGGAACCTCCGATAATTGCCAAACAAATATTTACTTCAGACGCCATTAGTATTGTTCTAAGTGGAGAAAACATCCCCTTAATGAGTTTAAAGTCATTTGGCCGAAAGGTAGAAGATGATTTAAGAAGTTTTGAAGGTATCTCTCAAATAAACGTTTCAGGGTATCCTGATGAAGAGATAGAGATTTCCTTGAACGAAGACAAAATGCGAGCCTATCAATTGACTTTTCAAGAAGTCGCCGCTGCAGTAACCTCTACCAATATTCTAGTTACTGGAGGCTCTATAAAAACCTCTCAGGAGGAATACCTCATTCGTGTCAGTAATCGAAAATATTATGGGGACGAATTTGATCAAATCGTTTTAAAAAGCAATGAGAATGGTAAACTGATCAGGCTACAAGACATTGCAACTATCAGCGACAAATGGTCTGAGTCTCCAGATAGATCTTATTTCAATGGTAAACCCTCCGTCCAATTGAATATAAAAGCAACGATATCTGAAGATTTGATAGAAGTAGCCGAAAATGTAAAAGCCTATGTAACCGAATTTAATGCAAACAATGATAATCTTCAGCTGGCCATCATTAGTGATCGATCGGTAGTAGTCGTAGAACGTATTAATTTACTCTTGAAAAATGCTCTCCAGGGAATCACCCTTGTACTTATTTTTCTAGCCCTTTTTCTCAAACCAAGACTCGCTTTTTGGGTCGCTTTTGGTTTACCCTTTGCCTTTTTAGGCATGTTTATATTTGCTGGATTCTTCAATGTAACGATCAATATTGTTTCCTTGTTTGGCATGATCATCGTAATTGGTATTTTAGTAGACGATGGCATCGTTATTTCAGAAAACATCTACCACCATTATGAAAAAGGTAAATCTCGAATGCAAGCGGCCATTGATGGTACCATGGAAGTTCTACCCGCCATTACCTCTGCTATTCTTACCACCCTAGTTGCCTTCTCGTCTTTCTTTTTTTTAGAAGGTAGGATTGGAGAGTTTTTTGGAGAAACGGCTACGATTGTTATTCTCACTTTGGGATTGTCGCTAATTGAGGCTTTGATTATTCTGCCTTCACACATATCGCATTCAAAATCCTTGACCAAAGCTCAAAAAACTTATTGGTTCAATGCCTATGCAGATCAATTTATGTCATGGATGCGTGACAATATTTATGCCCCGACACTGAGCTTTTATTTAAAAAATAAAGTCTTAGGATTTGGTATCACATTAGCTTTACTTGTATTGACCTTAGGTTCTATGGGCGGAGGAATCATTAAGTTTTCGTTTTTTCCACAGATCGCTAGCGATCGAATCCAAATTAGTTTGAAGATGCCTCAAGGAACTAATGAATCCGTCGCAGATTCAATCATTGCTCATATTGAAAATCAAGCCTGGATCATAAACGACTCGCTTTCCGAAATTCAAACTGGAAATTTATCGGTCGTTCAAAATATCATCCGCCGCGTAGGTCCAGGGACTTCAGTGGCCTCTTTGACCATCAACCTGCTCTCAGGGGAAGCGCGAGATGCGCCCGCTTATTTGGTCTCAGCCGCCATCAGTAAAAAAGTAGGTAGCGTAGATGGGGCTGAGACATTAATTTATGGCTCTGGAAATTATTTTGGTGGTAGGCCCATCTCAGTATCTTTATTGAGCAATAACACGCAAGAGTTAAAACAAGCCAAACTACTGGTCAAAGCGTATTTAAAGGAAAATAACTTGCTCAAAGACGTCGAAGATAATGATCCCGCAGGAATAAAGGAGATAAAGCTTGAGCTTAAGGAAAATGGTTATGCCATGGGCTTCCGTCTCAACACCCTCATAAGCCAAGTACGATCTGGCTTCTTTGGATATCAAGCCCAACGATTTCAAAGAAGAAGAGATGAAATCAAGGTTTGGGTACGTTACGACAAAGATACCCGGTCTTCTATCACCAGCCTCGAGGAAATGCGCGTAGTGAGTCCTTTAGGGGTACGTGTGCCCTTAAGAGAAGTTGCCAATTATAAAATACAAAGAGGCGAGATTTCCATCAATCACCTCAATGGAGATCGAGAAATAAGAATTGATGCGGATCTTAAAAATCCAAAAACCAGTGCTACGGAGATCATACAAGAAATTAAAACAGAAATATTACCTATAATCAACGCACAGTATCCAAGTGTCACCGCCTCATTTGATGGTCAAAGTAGAGATGCCAATAAAACCACATCATCGGCTGCCGCGACAATGCCCATAGTCTTTTTCATGATTTTTGCCATTATTGCTTTTACCTATCGTTCGATAAGTCAGCCCCTACTGCTCATGGTGATGATTCCGTTCAG
>CAJJCN010000002.1 GCA_905182655.1 Flammeovirgaceae bacterium UBA4465 | reverse complement strand
AGAGATGAAGGAGTTATTGAATCAGCTGCAGCAGCAGTATCCTAAACTAAAGGAGACGGCATTTCGATCCCTGCACAATCTCAAGCCAAAATTTCTTTTTGATCAAAAGTCATGGGAGACAGAAATCCCCAAAATCTAATTGCACTATGGACTTATTAATAAATAATAAAGTAGCCTTTATTGCGGCATCAAGTCAAGGGCTAGGTTATGCAGTTGCCAAGGAACTGTTACAGGAAGGATGCCATGTCATTATTTCAGGTAGAGATGCTAAAAACTTAGAACATGCGGCGCAGACCTTGGCTGATTTTGGGAAAGGTAAGATATTGGCTTTGTCGGGAGACGTATCCAATGAAGCAGATCGCAATCGAATGATCAAAGCATCTTTAGACCAATTTAAGGCTGTGGATATTTTGATAACGAATTCGGGAGGGCCACCCTCAGGGAATTTTGATCAATTTTCATTGGACGATTGGGAAGCTGCATACCACTTACTTTTGGCCAGTACTGTGGCTTTAATCAAGGGATTTTTGCCTCAAATGAAGGCCCAAAAATGGGGGCGAATTGTGGCCATTACCTCACAGGCCGTCAAACAACCTATCGATGGCTTGATTCTCTCAAATAGTGTCCGAGCGGCCGTATCGGGATTAATCAAAACCCTTTCCAATGAATTGGGGCCTTATCATATTACCGTCAACAACCTCATGCCTGGATCTACCAAAACGGGGAGGTTACAAAATTTACTGAAGGTCAATCCCTCCTTCAAGAACAATCTCAAAAACATACCCTTGGGACGCTTTGGTCAGCCCCATGAATTTGCGGCAGCCGTTGCTTTTTTTGTCAGTGAACGTGCGAGTTACATTACTGGAACCTCTTTGGCAGTAGACGGGGGCAGTATTAAAAATATTTTGTAAGTATTATTTAAAGTGGCCGATGTAATCTGGGGATGGTAAGAGTAAAAGGACTGCATGGGGGGCACATCTTACATCACAAAAGCACTACATTTGAATTTGAACTTTCTTAACATTGGAGGTCCCCTCTGGACTCATTTCCACGAAGTAGATCCAATCATATTCTGATTCGTCCAAATCAGGATAATCAGTACCTGATAAAGCATTGACCAATCTAGGTGTCGTATTGGAGTGTCCAACGATAACTACCGTTTCTCCCTCATGTGTCGCCAAAAGTTTTTGGGCGAATGGATCAAGTTGATCAGGTGCGTAATTTAATATTTCCAACTGTTTTGCTGCTGCCAATGGCTTAGCAGTATCTATGGCACGTAGATATGGACTGGCATAAATGGCATCGATCCCTACGGCTTCAAATATAGTTACCAGTGCATTGGCTCGTTGCCAGCCTTTGGTGGATAACTGAGGATCGTTACCAGAAGCAATCATTTTTTCAGCATGTCTTATGAGTATAAAAGAGGTTGATTTTTCTTGCGTAGGTTGACAGGCACCACAAAGGAAAAGAAACCCTGTGATGAGGATGATTTTCATGAAGTATTTTGAACTCATAATCAGTGATATTTAGCAATCATTAAAGATAATCCCAACAGATTTTAAATGTACCCAATAACCAGGATAAGATTTTTTCACTACCTCTATGTCCTGAATGGTAATGGCTCTAATCATACATACGGGAGCAAATGCCATGGCCATTCTATGATCTTCATACGTTTCTATGGTTTCGAGGCGCTTTGGGATACTACCCGGCGTTAACCACCAAGTTCCATTTTCTTCATTTAAAAGGCCACCTATTTTCCGTAATTCATTTTTCATGGCCAGTACACGATCGGTTTCCTTTATTTTGAGACTTTCAAGACCTGTCATGGTTAATTTAATTCCCTTGATGGCCGCCACCACCATGACTGTTTGGGCTAAATCAGGACAGTTTTTAAAATCAATGCTTTGATTTATTTCAGTAACTGGAATGGAAGTTAGTTCAACCCTATCGGATATAAATTCAGTTTTGACTCCCATTTTGGACATGATATTAACGATGTTTTGATCTCCTTGAAAGCTATGGGAACGAAGCCCTCTAAGGGTGATACTGCTTTCTTGATTTAAGGCAACCATACTGTACCAGTAGCTGGCACCTGACCAATCACTTTCAATGGTATAGGATTGGGCTTGATACCGCTGCGGTTTGATATGTATGGTTTGACCTTGCCAGGTACTTTTTACACCAAAATGATGCATAAGCGCCAAGGTCATCTCTATATAGGGGCGCGAAAAAATTTCACCCGTCAGTTCAATTGAAATGCCATCAGGCAGTGTGGGGCCGATCATTAGAAGGGCAGAGATGTATTGACTACTGATATGGCCTGGGATACTTATTTTCTGAGCTTGAGACTCCTTTTTTTTGGCACTAATACGTAAGGGTGGAAACCCCTCCTGTGTCATATAATCGATTTTGGCACCCAACTTACGTAAGGCATCTACCAAGGGTTTGATCGGCCGTTCTTTCATGCGATCAGATCCAGTAATGATCTCTCCAGAGCCCATAATAGCTAGATAAGCTGTACAGAACCGCATCGTAGTGCCGGCATCCAGAACATCCCAAACAGGTTTTTTTTCTGAAAGTAAGCGTTGCATAGTTTGGGTATCACGAGCATCTGATAAATTTTTCAATTGCAATTGATTACCAGAAAGGGCGTTCATAATCAATGCGCGGTTGCTTTCACTTTTTGAGGATGATAAGGTGAGATCACCGTTCAATGGCTGATGATATCGCTCAAGTTGATAATTCATGATTTGTTAGGGTCTTAAATAAATGAAAAGTTTAATCTTTAGCAACGGCAATCTACTTATGACTTCCTGAATCTAAATAAAAATCAATGGCATCTGCAATTTGCGCATCACTTACTTCGATATCAAATAAACAGCTTCCGGGTCCATTGATCAGCGAAAACATAACGGTGGAACCTTTATTTTTTTTGTCTTGCCCCAACAATGCTTTGATTTTATTAAAAGTAGGGAATACCATCACGCGATCAAATACCTGATCAATATAGCTTACTAATTGCTCAAAATACCCTTTTTCTATTAAACCCAGGTCGAGAGCTAATTTAGCCTCCATGATCATACCGGCTGCGATGGCTTCTCCATGTAACAGGTCTTTTCCTGTATCTAAATACCAGGATTCAATGCTGTGTCCAAGCGTATGTCCAAAGTTTAAAATTTTTCTTAACCCTGACTCATAGGGGTCTTTTTTGACAACATCAGCTTTGACAAGCACAGATTTTTTGATGAATTCTTGCCAATCTTTGATTTCTGAAAAGAGGTTCATTTGGATATGTTTCCAGTACGCAAGATCGTAGATAAGACCATGTTTGATGATTTCTGCAAAGCCCGATTTGAGCTGCCGATGGGGGAGGGTACTCAAAAAATCATCACAGATAATGATGGCATCAGGATCTTTAAATACACCAATGTGATTTTTGAATTCATTGAAGTCTATACCTAACTTTCCACCAATACTGGCGTCAACTTGAGAGAGCAGCGTAGTGGGGATGTTGATAAAGTGAATGCCTCTTTTGAAGGTTGCGGCAACAAAACCACCCATATCTCCGATAACACCACCTCCTAGATTAACTAATAATGATTTTCTGGTAAATTTAAAATCGGTCAACTTTTGCCAGATGATTTGACAGGTCTCAATATTTTTATTTTTTTCTCCGCTGTTGATTTGAATCAAAGGCATTCCTTTGAGGGAGGGTAATTTAGGCAAGCAGTGAATTAAAGTATTTTCGTCAACTAAAATGGCGATTTTATCAGGGTTAAATAATTTCAGACAACTTTGAAGTTGCTGGTTCACGTTTTGAGTGAAATGTATATTAGGAGGTACCTTATTCATCCTACAAAATTACATGTCTTTTTAATACTTTGATTAACTCGTGATATGAATCCTTGAGTCGTTTATTATCTTTGTGGCTAATGCATTAATGAGATGATGATATGTCGGTGAACTTTGATGATACTAAAATTACTTTTCGGTCCAAATCGCCAAGGGAATTACAATTATCGAATTTTATTTTTTCAATTATCAATAAACCTTTTGTGGTGTCTATGGGCACAGCGATTATTAAATGGGCTTTATATTTTAAGCTTCCTATCAAATGGCTCATAAAGGCAACTCTTTTTGATCAATTTTGTGGAGGGGAAAGTATTCAGGGTTGTGAAAAAAAAATCAATCAATTAAGAACATTTAACGTCAAAACAATCTTAGACTATTCGGTGGAGGGTCAAGAAAATGAACAAAGTTTTGATCAAACATTAAAAGAAACTTTACGGGCCATTGAATTTGCCGATAAGCATGATGCGATTCCTTTTTGCGTGTTAAAACTTACGGGATTGGGGTCAAAATCATTGATGACAAAAATTCAATTGGGCAAAGAATTGACTGGAATCGAGCAAAACCAATTTAGTAGATTCAAGGCCCGCAGCTTTGAAGTAGCGGATGTGGTTTTAAAATTAAATCAACGATTGCTCATTGACGCTGAAGAAAGTTGGTATCAAGATGTGGTAGATACACTCAGTTATGAATTAATGATTAAATGCAATACTGAGAGGGCAACCGTTTACAACACCTATCAGTTTTACCGGCGAGATATGTTGGATAAAATGAAAGCAGGATTTGAGAAAATGAGCACTTCTAAAGTGCATTTTGGAGCTAAAATCGTCCGAGGTGCTTATATGGAACAAGAACGCTTTCGGGCACAATCATTGGGATATCCAGACCCGATTCAGCCTAATAAAGAAGCTACAGATAGAGATTACAATGCGGGAGTAAAATTTGCGATGGAAAATTTAACACATTTTTCGTTTTGTTTGGGGACCCATAATGAAGCTTCGAGTAAAGGTTTAGTTGAGCTGATGCAGCAATATGGATGTGAAAAAAATGATGAGCGGATATTTTTTGCTCAATTATTGGGAATGAGTGATAATATATCATTTAAATTGTCCGATGAAGGGTATAATGTCGCCAAATATGTGCCTTATGGCCCTCTAGAGCAGGTCATGCCTTATTTGTTTAGACGGGCAGAGGAAAACACTTCAGTTCAAGGACAAAGTAGTCGTGAGCTTATGTTGATAAAGAAAGAAATTAAAAGGAGAAAATTAAAATTATAATGCAATTAAGTGAGCAAGAATTGATGCGCCGAAAGGCCAGGACGGATTTGATGAGTATGAATATTGATCCGTATCCTCCTGAGCTTTTTGAAATAACCACCAATAGTCGAGAAATTAAGGAGAAGTTTAAAGATGAATCCGCCTCTTTTAAAAACATATCTGTTGCTGGAAGAATCATGAGTCGACGCATTATGGGTTCCGCTTCTTTTGCCGAAATCCAAGATGATGCGGGTAGAATTCAAATTTATCTCCGTCGAGATGATCTGTGTACAGGAGAGGATAAATCTTTGTATAATGACGTTTTCAAGAAAAAACTAGACATTGGAGACATTGTAGGGATCAAGGGATTTGTGTTTGTGACGCAAGTAGGAGAAATATCTATTCATGTCATCTCCTTTAAAATATTGACTAAGTCATTGAGACCTCTGCCCATTGTGAAAGAAACAGAAGATGCAGAGGGCAATAAGAAAACTTGGGATGCTTTTACTGATCCTGAACAAAGATATCGACAGCGATATTTAGACCTTATAGTAAATCCTGACATCAAAGATACGTTTCGCAAACGGGCACTTTTAATAAATACAATAAGAAATTTCTTAAATGAGAAAGGGTATTTAGAGGTTGAAACACCCATTTTGCAACCTATTCACGGGGGTGCGGCAGCGAAACCTTTCGTCACCCATCACAATACCTTGGATATGCCTTTGTATTTGAGAATTGCCAATGAGCTTTACTTAAAAAGGCTCATTGTCGGTGGATTTGATGGGGTTTACGAATTTGCAAAAGACTTTAGAAATGAAGGAATGTCGAGGTTTCATAATCCCGAATTTACGCAGGTCGAATTATATGTAGCCTACAAGGATTATTTTTGGATGATGGATTTAATGGAAGAGATTGTAGAGCAAATCGCCATTAAATTGCATGGAGATACCAAAATTACCGTAGGAGAGCACGTCATAGATTTTCAGAGGCCCTGGAAACGATTTACTATGTTTGAAGCAATAGCCCACTTTACAGGTATAGATATTTCAGAGATGGACGAGGAGGCGCTTAGAGCAACGGCTAAATCCTTAGGAATTGCTACTGATGAGACGATGGGCTCCGGGAAATTGATAGATGAAATCTTTGGAGAGCAATGTGAATCAAAATTAATTCAGCCCACCTTTATTACCGATTATCCCGAAGAAATGTCTCCTTTGACTAAAAAGCATCGCTCAAAACCCGGCTTAGTAGAACGCTTTGAGGCGATATGCAACGGTAAGGAAATTATGAATGCTTATTCGGAGTTAAATGACCCCATAGATCAACGGGAACGCTTTGAACATCAATTGGCACTTGGGGCGCGAGGAGATGAGGAGGCCATGGCATTGGACGAGGATTTTTTACGAGCGCTTGAATATGGGATGCCGCCGACTTCAGGTGTTGGCTTAGGCATTGATCGCTTATCGATGATCATGACCAATTCAGCTTCGATACAGGACGTATTGTTTTTCCCTCAAATGAGGCCTGAAAAAAAAGAAGTCCAATCAACGGACCAAGAATTCACAGATCAGGGTATACCTGCAGCTTACCTACCCTTATTACGTAAAATAGGAATGAATACCTTGAGTCAACTCAGTGAATCTAATGTAAACAAATTGCATAATGACCTTTGCGGCATGCGCAAAAAGATGAAGTTAAAAGATTTAGAAAACCCAACTAAAGAGGCCGTTCAGAATTGGATTGAAGCATCACGTTAATAGTAGTTTGAAGCCTGATGTATTTGGGTAGAAAGATTAGGAAAGACCAGATATGGTTCCATCCTCATCAATATCGATTTGCTCAGCAGCAGGAATTTCTGGTAATCCAGGCATTCTCAGCATGTTTCCAGTGATGGGAATTAGAAAACCTGCGCCGGTGGCTATTTCCATATCTCGTACCGTAAGCTCAAAATGATTGGGACGACCAAAAAGGCTACTATCATCGGATAATGAGCTTTGGGTTTTAGCCATACAAATAGGGAGATGGCTTATGTTTAAATCGATGGCTCTTTTAATGATGTTTTCTGCCTTGCTCGTGTAGTTAATGGTCCCTGCGCCATAAATATCCTTAGCGATGGCTGAGATTTTATTTTTTATACTTGAATTGGGATCATAAGTGGGCTCATATTGGGATTGACAACGATCTGCTTCATCGACGACCATTTCAGCCAGTTCTGTGGTGCCTTTACCGCCGTGCGCCCATCCGTCACTTAAGGATACCTTGACATGGATTGCGGCGCAATGTGTCTTAATGATTTGTATTTCTTCTTCGGTATCAGAGGTGAATTTATTAATAGCTACCACCAGTGGGATATTGAATCGTCTTAGGTTCTCTACATGTTTATCAAGATTGGCCATTCCCTTGATTAAGGCTTTTGTATTGGGTTGCGTCAATTCAGCTTTCTTTATACCTCCATGGTATTTTAAGGCTCTTATGGTGGCCACTAAGACGACTGCTTTTGGTGAAACATTACCATAAAAACATTTGATGTTAAAAAATTTTTCTGCACCTAAATCTGCACCAAACCCAGCCTCTGTAACCACATAATCAGCTAGGGACATACCCATTTTTGTAGCGATAAGAGAGTTGGTTCCTTGTGCTATATTAGCAAAAGGGCCGCCATGAATGATGGCAGCATTGCCTTCTAAGGTTTGGACCAAGTTGGGTTTGATGGCCTCTTTTAATAAAGAAGCCATAGCTCCTTGGGCGTTTAAGTCACGGGCATATATAGCTTCACCATTAAAGGTGTCTCCTATATAAATATTGGCTAATTTGGATTTTAAATGGGTTAGGTTTTTTGAAAGGCATAAAATGGCCATCACCTCAGAGGCTGCCGTAATATCAAATCCAGATTCTCTAGGGAAACCTCCAGATTTACCGCCTAATCCTGATATGATATTTCGAAGGGTACGATCATTCATATCCATGACCCATTTCCAGGTTACTGTTCTTGGGTCTATTCCAAGGTTTCGCGTTTTACTTTGAATATTATTGCCAATCAGAGCGGAAAGTAGATTATTAGCTTTTTCAACCGCTGAGAAGTCACCGGTAAAATGCAAATTAATATCTTCCATAGGCACCACTTGTGAATAACCGCCACCGGTGGCGCCGCCTTTCATTCCAAAAACAGGACCCAAAGAGGGCTCTCTAAGGACAGAAATTGTTTTTTTTCCAATGCGATTTAGCCCATCACAAAGTCCTACTGTTGTCGTCGATTTCCCTTCACCTGCTGGGGTTGGCGTAATGGCTGTAACGAGAATTAATTTCGATTGACTTACCTTTTTCTCATCAATGAGATGAACAGGAATTTTAGCCTTATAATGGCCATAATGTTCTAAATTTTCTTTTGAGATACCCAATGAATCAGCGATGATATCTATATTTTTTGGGACTTTGCTTTGGGCTATTTTTAGATCTGGATTCATTTTATGCAAGAGTTTGAGAAGGAAAAATAAGGGATCAACGAGGATTATTATTTATCAAAATGTCAAATAAGACCTTTTCAAATCCCATCATTGTAATTTAATCTTATTTTTTTGTCAAAAAATATATATTTTACATGGATGGAAGCTTATGTAGGTGTACTTAACTACGCTATACCCTTTTTTTTAGTCTTGATTTTTTTAGAGGCGTGGATCAGTTATGTGAGAGGGAAAAAGGTAGTAAGAAGCATGGATACCTTGGCCAGTCTGATTTCTGGGGTAACCAATGTTTTTAAAGATGTTTTAGGATTAACTGTCATCATCGTTTCTTATGATTGGATGGTTGATAACCTAAGCTTGATACAGATTGAAAAGACGTGGGTGATTTATTTAGTGGCTTTTATTGGCTTAGATTTTTCAGGTTATTGGGTGCACCGCATTTCGCATAAAATCAATTATTTTTGGAATCATCATCTGGTTCATCACAGCAGTGAAGAGTTTAACTTAGGCTGTGCCTTGAGACAGTCTATTTCAAAGTGGTTTTCAATTTCATTTGTCTTTTTGCTTCCCACCGCATTACTTGGAGTACCTGCACAGGTGGTTGCTTTTATAGCACCCTTACATTTATTTTCACAATATTGGTATCATACTAAATTAATCGGAAAGCTAGGATTTATAGAATACATTCTGGTAACGCCCTCTCATCACAGGGTACATCATGCGATTAATGATATTTATATTGACAAGAATCTTTCTCAAATTTTTATTTTCTGGGATAAAATTTTCGGAACGTTTCAAGTAGAATTAGCGCATGAGCCGCCCATTTATGGCGTAAAAAAGCCCGTCAAGAGTTGGAACCCCTTCGTGATTAATTTCATACATCTTTGGCAGCTTATACAAGATGCTTGGAGGGCAAAGTCTTGGTATGACAAACTAGTTATTTGGTTTAAACCCACAGGGTGGAGGCCCAAGGACGTAGCTGAGGCCTATCCCATTCAATTGACTGAGCCGGTGTATGACCAGTTAAAATACGATCCGGCCTATCCAATGTTCTTCCATATATGGTGTTGGCTCCAATGGTCATTCATTTCCATCACCTCCTTGATTTTTTTTAATTATGCGGCTGAAATTGGCTATCAAGGCTTGATTTATTTTGGAGCTTTTATGTACCTTTCTATTGCCAGTATGACTTTACTTATGGATAAGCATTGGAGTGCTATTTATGTAGAAATGATTAAAAATACCATAGCCTTGACCCTAGTATATCTTTATGGAGATTGGTTTATGATTAATTCATTTCTTGATAACGGAGCTACGTTGATTGTGTTATATCACGTGATTTGCATGATGGTTGTAGGCTACTTCTACAGCCTGTTCAAATCAGAGAGTACAGGATAGGCTTACTTTGATTCATTTAGCAGAGGAAAAAAATAAGCGGTTCATCTTCAGATGAACCGCTTAACAACCTTGGATTCAGTATTATCAACTAGAACCTCACACAAGAATATTATATTTTGTACTAAAATAAAAAGTCAGCACAAAACAATTTGTACAGAAGGAATTTTGTTTAATAAATAGGCATTTTTTTACAATAAAAGTCTGACAAATTAATTGAGTTAAAAAGATTATGGTAAATATAAGATAGGTTGGTCTCAACTTTTCTTCGCGTCTCCTTAAAAAAAGTCTTGGAAACTTTTCCTTTTCTGAAGCTTCAGGTCTTGCAATAAGGCTGATTTGGGTCTTATGATTAAATTAAAGGATTGATTTCTACCAAAAGGGATCCAATTGAAGCTTAATTGCCAACAATGCAAATCACGATTGACTCCAACGCTAGTTTGAGTAAATTTATTTTTTTCTAAATCGTAACCAGACCTAAAATTTATTTTGGTCTTTGGGGTCAGAGAGACATCTCCAGAAAAAGTCAATGTTTGTCTTATTCTTGATTCTAATAATCCAGATTGTGTGACATTTATGGAGTAGGAAACCCTGAGGGACCATGGAATATTAAAATTGACATACTCATTTGGATTTTTATAAATATAATCTAAATCAGAGGCGTCTTGTATCCCTAATTCTTCTTGATCATTCAGGTCTTGATCTACAAAATCATTTCTTCTATTATTCCCCTCTTGTTCACTACTGCCTTTTGGTTTTAGATTTAAACTAATGGCGGTATTGAATCGAGATAAATTACCTAAACCTTGACCGTTTTGCCATGAAAATCTATCAATTCGCTCTTGACGCGTGACTACGCCCTCTTCATTGGTGACTAAAGCATTATATATGTAGGGATCAAGAGTGCCGCCAACGTTGAAACTAAGCTTACCTTTAAAAAAACTGGTTCTTGTTGATAAATTTATGTTGGATAAATTAAAAGAGTCAGCAGCAAAATTGTAGCCACTATTAAGTGAAAAATTATCGAATAATTTAATTTTTTTATAACCGACGCCGGTCGTATCTTTTTTGTCGCGTACCTTAAATTCCAAATTATTTTGGAGACTAAAACTCATAGTTTTACTCATAGTTCCTCGAGGCGATCCATAAGCAAATTGATGATATTTTGACATCAATACTGAATCCCCTTTTTCATTTTTCTGTACCCATTCCCAAGGACTATTTGCGCTATTGGTAATATCAGGGGTGTAGCTAAAAGAAATTGAAGGTGTGACGACATGTCTCACGGCTTGTATGTAGCCACCCGGCTTAAAAAACCGAGTTCCGTATATGATGGTACTCAAAGAAGCACCTGTGCTCCATGAATTGGCCCGTGAAAATTTCTGTAGGGTATCTACCTGAACAGCTTCAAGTTCGGGTAGATAGGTATAATTGAGTTCTTTCGTGTACCAATATTCTGTTAAATTGAAGTTAGGACTGAGATTTAATTTATTGAATAATTTAACTGATGTTGCAATGGGTATTTTATGTTGCCCTCCATTTTTTGCATTTTTAAAATCTAATTTTAATTCTTCTTCTTGATCACCTGCAGAGGACGTTTGGTTGGCTACGGTAAATGGAAAGCTTGCTTTGGCGGGTTTATTAGTGATTTCATTTTTTGCAATAAAATTATAGCTAAACCCTAATTTTTTGAGCACGTCCATGTTGGATCCACTTAATTTCTTAAAAGGGTATTGCCGATTTACATTGAGGGACAATTCGGGTAGATTAAAAGTCATCACCCCTGTTTGTACGTTTTGTCGATGTCGGGCATTCATGGTTAAATTAATAGGGGCATTGGCAAACTTTTGTCGGTAAGAAATATTCGATGAAAATTGAGAACTGATACTCCTGTTAAAATCACTTGTGGCTAAATTATTATTGCTGTTATAAGTTGTCGTACCTGCTGAAATCGAAGCACTGACGCTTGAATTACCTTTAGAAAGAGGTCTAAGATTACCTCTTAGCCAGAAGTCATTGCTGCTCAACCCATTTTCACTATCGATAATATTTTTATTATAGCTAAAATTGAGACCTCCAGTATAAACATATCTTTTTTTGAAATTTGTATTGAAAACTCCGCCATAGCCACCATTAGAAAAAACGGACCCTGTAGTTCTGATATCCATATAATCACTGACATACCAATAATAACCCCCATCCCTTAGGAAAAAACCCCTTCTCGTTTCTTCTCCATAGGTTGGGACTAGGATGCCTGAGGTTTTTTCTTTCGGTTTGGGGAACATCCCAAATGGAAACCATATGGGTGTTTTAATTTCACGAAATCTTAAATTGAAGGGGCCAGAGATGACATTGCGTTTGGTTACCTTGAGCTTTTTGGACTGAATGTGAAAATGCGGATCACTGAGATTACAGGTGCTGTACATGGCCTCTGAGATGTACATTTCATTTCTTTCATTCTTCTTGACATCTTGGCCATGCATAAAGGCACCCATTTGCTCAGTCACAACACCTTTGATTTGAGCCCTTTTGGTCTTTAAATTATAGATGATAAAGTCCGTTTCGTAGATGGTACCTTTTTCCGTAAAAATAGGCTTGCCTTGTTTTCTTCCAGCAGAATCTAGGCTGTAGGTCGATGTGATAATTCTGTCAGTCATACTGATTTGGGTTTCATCAGAGTCTAATTCAATTTCCCCGTAGTCAATATGACTGTCTCCATAAAGGGTTAAATTACTAGATTTCAGATCGAAAAAAATGGAATCCTGGGCATTATAATTTATGATGGTTTCAATTTCTCCAATAGGGGCTTTGGGTTGACTGGCCGGCGATGAGATAGTATCAGAAGTTACCTCTAGTAAGGGATCACCAGATTTACTTAAAGTATCCAGACCTTTTAGTATTAAGAGATCACCAGATTTACTTAAAGTATCCAGACCTTTCAGCATCAAGCTATCTCCTTGTTCAACCGATTGGGCATTTAAGGAGGCACAGGTTGATGAGATTAAAATAAATCCTATTAATAGACTTATTATTGTCTTCAAGTTTGATACAAGTTTTGTTTTAACGAAAATTTTGCAATTTTTGTGCTAAAGTATCGTATTTGATATACTAACCAATCGTTGAACAGTGAGAAATATTGCAATATCTTTTGTGATTTTGATGTCATTAATTTTGGTTTCGTTCCAAACGGTTGGAATTAAACAATACAAAGTTAGGAAAATAGTCATTGATCCGGGTCATGGAGGCCGAGATCCGGGAACCCATGGGGCGTTTTCAAAGGAGAAAGATGTGGTATTAAAAATCTCTTTGGAATTAAAACGAATCATTAATGAGAACATGCCGGATGTACAAGTCGTCCTGACTCGCTCAGATGATAGTTTCCCGGCTCTTACTAGGCGCTCGAAGATTGCCAATGATCTTGAAGCAGATTTATTTATTTCTATTCACGCCAATTGGTTGAGCAATCCAAATATTAGTGGAACAGAGACCTACGTCATGGGAACCCAAAACATTGGTCGAAATTTTGAAGTAGCTAAACGTGAAAATTCAGTTATTTTACTGGAGGAAAATTACCAAGAGACTTATCAAAACTTCGATCCTAAATCAATTGAGTCCTATATTTTGTTTTCACTCACCCAAAATGCCTTTCATGAGAAAAGTGTGCGATTTGCTAGCTTGGTGGAGAAACAGTTCAAAGAGCGAGTAGGCAGAAGGAGTTTAGGCGTAAAACAGTCTAGTCTTTATTTACTTTGGAGTACTGCAATGCCTAGTGTTTTGGTTGAAGTAGGTTATCTTAGTAACGCAAAAGAAGAACAATATTTGAACCATAAACTTAATCAAGTTTATATTGCTTCGGGTATTTACAGAGCCTTTAGAGATTACAAAAAAGAAATGGAACAATCAAATTAACAATGCGGGCAAAAGAATTTAAAATAGGATTAATTGCGCTCGCAGCAGGGCTGACATTATATTTTGGTTTTAGTTATTTGAAAGGAAGGGACTTTCTGAACAATGAAACCAGTTATTATGTGGTTTATGCTAATGTGGATGGTTTGACCAAATCAAACCCTGTTGTCATCAATGGTTTGACCGTGGGTAAAGTCAGAAACATTCAACTGCTTCAAGATTTCAATAATCAAGTAATTGTTGAATTGGCCATTAATTCCGAAATCATTTTAGGAGACTCAACCATTGCTGAATTATCGAATGCAGACTTATTAGGGAGCAAAGCAATAGTATTGAAAATAGGCTCCATAGGAATTCCTTTAGAGCCCAATGACACGCTAATTGCGCTTATGGATAGGGGTCTTGCGGAGTACCTAGACAATGTTCAACCCATTACAGATAACCTTAATGTTACTATTAGAAGGATCAATGAGATTCTTTTGGGGCTTCAAGGCAGCGGCGAGAAAATCACCAGCACCATTACTGAGTTAGAAATTACCTTGAAAGGGATCAATGGACTGTTGAATGAAAATAAAGAAGGTTTCACGTTAGTGATTAATTCCACAAACGAGGTGCTTTCCAATGTAAATAATAAGATCAACGATTTAGAACCTATTTTTAAGAAAGCAGAAGGTGTTATGGATTCCCTCAATAATCTAGATTTAAGTGGAACCTTGATTGAAGTACAAGATCTTATGAAAGTATTGAATAGTACCGTTTCGGCCATAAACCAAGGTCAAGGAACGATGGGGCAATTGATGGTGAATGATTCTTTGTATAATAATCTTAACCAATTATTGCTCGATCTAGATAAATTGACCCTTCATTTTAATCAATACCCCAAAGATTTTTTGAAACCTTTGGGGAGAAAGAATAAAAAAATGAAGGGATTGGAATCCCTCGACAATTGATTAGACAAGACGGTCTCTTAACGGATGAATAATAAGGAGCTTAAGTCATTGGTGGCATTGCTGGACGATGAAGATGCAGAGGTGGTTGCGCATGTCGAAGACAAACTTAAAACTTTAGGTACAGGGGTGATTCCTTTTTTAGAGGAATCTTGGGAGCAGACCTTTAATCCAAAGGCCCAAGAACGGATCGAGGACCTGGTTCATTTTTTACAATTTGAGTTGGTTCAGGAACGTCTGACCCATTGGTATGTACATGAACAAGAAGATCTCTTGAAAGGGATGTGGATTTTGGCTACTTATCAATATCCTGATCTCGAGTATGATCAATTAACCAAGAAAATAGAACAGTTGTATCGAGAAATATGGACACAATTGGGTGCTGATTTACTGCCTTTTGATCAAATTAAGACGATCAACAGCATGCTTTTCGAGAAATATAAATTTAGAGCTAATACAAAAAATTTCCATGCTCCTGGGAATTCCATGATAAATATCGTCCTCGAATCCTTCAAAGGAAACCCTATATCCCTCTCGACGCTCTACTTATTAATTGCCCAAAAACTAGAGTTACCTATTTTTGGAGTTAATCTTCCTAATTTATTTGTGCTGACGTATAAGACTGAGAAACTCCAGTTTTATATCAACGTTTTTAACCGAGGATTAATTTTTTCTAAAGAGGATATTGATAATTACATTACTCAACTCCAATTAATGCCACAAAATGAGTATTTTGAACCTTGTGATCACGGTCAAATAATCAAGAGAAGTCTTAGAAATTTAATTGTGGCTTTTGACAAGATTGGGGACTATCATAAAAGTGATGAGGTTAAAAAACTCGTGAGCCTAATTACGGGCATCTAAAATTTTCAGAGACTATAGGCGAGTAAATAATTCAATATAGGCGTGATGCCCATCAGATGATGCTCACTAATTTCAGTCGACATAATATGACCCAAAGCTTGATGATCATCAATAAACTCTACTTTTAGTTCATTTTTAAAGCTGAGTTTAGTTTGCCCACATATTTTGATTAATACTTCTTTGGCAATCCATATTTTACAGAGATTTAAAGCGTTGTCTTTATGCTGATACTCACTCAGATGAAGTATTTTAGATTGAATCTTGATTAATTGATTTCTGGGTGATTCAATATCAATACCACAAGGCGCATCCAAATGAATCATGGCAGCAGCCATGGGAAAAGAGTGTGTTATTGAAATGTTTGCCGAATGACCGACGAGGAAAGGCTTTCCAGTGGTAGTTTTAGCAATGCCAGCATAGGGAATTTCAAATTGCGAGGCAAGATGGATCACCAATAAGCGAGTCGCTAGCCATTCACATTTTTTTTTATCATTCTTGTGCGGGGCTAAAGACCCCGCTAAGAGGGCTAACTCAGCTGCTGTTTCAGTGATATTCCATACAGCATAAGTGCTTACCTTGTTTATTTTCTTGGTTAAGAATAGTGGCATTTGAGTAAATAGATCCTGCAATTGTAATACTTTTGATGATAACATTTATGATAAACCGACCCTCAATAACAAAGGAACATAGTTTTACTGGCCACAAAGATGCTATTTATGCTTTGTGTGAATTAAATGATCATGAATTTGTTTCAGGGGGTGCTGACGGTTACATTATCAAATGGGATATAAATGGATATACTGCAGGAAATGTACTTGCAAAAGTTTCAACATCCGTTTATGCGCTCAGTTATGATCCCTTACGTGATCATCTATTTATAGGTCAAAATTTCGATGGACTTCATGTCATTGACCCGGAAAAAAAACGAGAAATTGCTTCGCTCCAAATGACGAAGTCTCATATTTTTGATATCCAGTTTGATGATGATTTTCTTTACATCGCCACAGGTGATGGAGCTATTTACATCGTTGGTCGGGAAAGCTGGAAGCTTGTAAAAACACTTAAATATTCTCAAAAGAGCGCCCGGACTTTACAAGTAGATGAGCATCAAATTTATGCTGGCTACAGCGATGGCTATATACGGGTAATTGACAAGAAAAATCATAAACTTATCCAAGAAATTCAGGCACATGAAAACTCTGTTTTTAGTTTGTGCATAGATCCTACGAATAAAATGATATTGAGTGGGAGTAGAGATGCACATCTAAAAATCTGGTCACTTGAAGACGGAAAAGCCTTACATTTAGTAGAGGATATTGTAGCGCACATGTACGCGATCAATCATATTAGCTATCACTCAAATGGTCATTATTTTGTAACTTGCAGCATGGACAAATCCATCAAGATTTGGGATTCTGGTACTTTTAAATTAATCCGAGTCATAGATAAGGGGCGTTATGCAGGCCATGGAACCTCAGTTAATAAGCTTTTGTCGATGCCTTATAAAAATTCTTTAATATCTTGTAGTGATGATCGTACTATATCTGTTTGGGATATAAACTTTAGTAAATAATATGAGAATAACACCGCTGGAAATCAAAAGGAAAACTTTCGAAAAAAAACTTCGAGGGTTTGATAAAGATGAAGTAAATGCCTTTTTAGCCTCTTTGTCTCAAGAATGGGAGCGATTATTAAATGAAAATAATGAGCTCAAAACAAAGCAAGAAACGGCTGATATTGAGGTTAAAAAACTACGTGAAGTTGAAAATTCATTATTCAAAACGCTCAAAACAGCAGAGGATACAGGTGCAAACTTGATTGATCAGGCCAATAAAGCAGCGGATCTCCATCTCAGAGAAGCGCAAATGAATTCAGAGGCAGTGATGCGCGAAACCAAGTCAAAAGCGACCAGAATTATAGAAGAGGCAGAGAATCAGGCAAAAAATCTCATTGTCGAGATGCAGGATTCCATCAAGGACTTAGCCAAGAACTATCAAAGCATTGAAAATCACAGAGATTCGTTAATTGGAGAACTTCAAAATATTATTTTGGATATAACGGATAGAATTAATAGAGCAAGTAATCACAAGGGAACCTTTAAGGTGGAGGATCACTTGATTAAAGTGAGAAAACTGGTTCATGAATCACGTTCGCTGATTTCTGAGGAGGAACAGATTACTCCGGTGGCGCCGCTGGCCCCCATCCCTCAAATCTCAAAAGATGATGTAGCGGCCACTGAGAAACTCACTGATTTCATTAAATCCAAAGATTCGACAACCAAAAAATCTAAAAATAAGGATAACGATAAAGAAGAGGATGTAGCAGCGAAAGACGAAAGTGCGGATGTCTCATTCTTTGATCAGATTTAAAATAGATGGCATTTGTTTCATTAGAGGGGATAGAGTTTTTCGCACATCATGGATATTATGAGGAAGAGCGAAAAATAGGCAATAAATACAGCGTTGATGTCAAATTAGAGCTTAATGTAGATTTGGCGGCTAGGGAAGATAAATTAGAGGGGACGGTTGATTATGAACAGGTATACCAATTGATTTCAGAGGTAATGTCCAAAGAAGCAGCATTGTTAGAATATTTAGCCAATCAAATCATTGAACTGTTGAAAAGCAAATTTCCACAAGTCAAAAAAGTTTGGGTAACAGTGAGTAAATACAATCCACCTATTCAGGGACTTTGTCATCGGGCTGTAGTTGAATTGTCCTCATAATTGCGGAAAATAAATCCACGTGCGTCGACACCCTCATGAAAATCAATTTCTTTACCTATGAGAAACATCATTTCTGATTTTTGAATGAGTACTTTAATGCCAGAAACCAGTGAGACGGTGTCAAGCTCCTTTTTTTTATCAAACCCCAAAGTGAAGTTGACACCCGAACATCCTTGACCACCTTTAATACTTACTCTAAGCAAGTATTCTTCAGGAATACCTTTAGTTTTGAGTATATTTATAATTTCTTCAACGGCGCGGCTAGTTATTTTGATGGGAGTGATCATTGCACAAAAGAAATTATTTATTTTTGAAATAAGTAATAAAAATAGAGGATATGGATTTGTTTATTGATTTATTAAAAATATTAGGACCTGCAGCTATAGTACTCTATGCTTCATTTTTGATGGTAAGCTCATTATTGAGGGCTCGATTTGATGAACTACAGTCTACCTTGAAGCAAAAAAATCAAAAGGAGCTGCTGCCCATTAAATTGCAAGCCTATGAGCGGATTATATTGCTTTTAGAGCGATCAAATCCAAATAATTTAATTCCTCGATTAAGTCAAAAAGAGATGAATGCAACCGTTTTGCAGCATCTTTTAATCAAAGAGATCAGACAGGAATTCAATCATAATTTGGCCCAACAAATTTATCTATCCAATGAAGCTTGGTCCTACATTACCGCCGCCATTGAGGATACCGTTACCTTGATCAATGAAGCCGCCATGGGTTTAGGGGAAGAACATTCTGGAATAGATTTAGCCAAATTAATATTAGAAGGAGCCGTCAATAAAAACAGCATAGCACAAACTATTGTCTTTGTGAAGAATGAAATAAAAGAACTGTTTTAAGATGAAAAAAAGCGTCTTAAAAATTTTCAGAGAAGCCAAGCGCATATTACAAGAGCAAAGTCAGGTCAAAGCATTGTTTAGCCAAGCATCCAAAAAGCTAGAAACATTGAGTGGGAGCAGCAAGCAGGTCAATGAGCTTTTGGCCCATGTGCAATTATTTTTAAGGATGATTAAAAATAGTTTTTCTGGCGAATACAAAGCTTTTACAAATAAAACGCTGCTGTCTTTGGTTTTTGGATTGCTCTATTTTGTAACACCTATGGATGTGATACCGGATTTCATCCCATTACTTGGATTCTCTGACGACCTGTCTATTATTTATTTCATTATAAAAAATTTCAAATCAGACATCGAAGCTTTCAAAGTTTGGGAGCTCAATCAGCATCCAACGATTTAAAAAATAAAAAATGGAGGCTAAACATACAAAATCTGCATTGATCATAGGCGCATCAGGTTTGGTAGGAAAATTATTGTTAGAAACCATATTGCTAAACGACCACTACACAAACATTACCTTGGTATTGAGGAGGCCTATTGATTTGAAACATGATAGTCGGGTGAAAATAATTACGATCTCAGATTTTGAAACACTAGATCAATATGAAGATGATCTGCTTGCCGAGGACGTTTTCTGCTGTTTAGGTTCCACAATGAAAAAGGCAGGATCCAAATCAGCTTTTGAGAAAAGTGATTTAATATACCCCTTAAAAATGGCCACTTTAAATCAAAAGAATTCGAATTTTAAAAATTATTTGATTGTTACGGCTCTGGGAGCTGACGCCAAATCTCCTGTTTATTACAATCAAGTTAAAGGCCGTTGTGAGCAGGCTTTGTTGGCATTAGATCTGCCGGGATTGAAAGTATTCAGACCGTCATTGTTGATTGGAAATCGAACTGAAAAAAGATGGGGTGAAGTGTTGTTTAAGGTCCTGATACAAGCTGTAAGTAAACCTTTAAAAGGAATGGGGATTTCATCTTTTTGGTCTATCGATGCGGTCATAGTAGCCCGTGCGATGTTACAGGTTGCGATGAATGAAAAGGAGCGTACCGTGTTTTATGATTCCAAGGCGATGATTCAATTATCTCAGAAATGATTGTAGTTATTCAGCGCGTTTTAAATGCGAATGTCAAGGTAGAAACGATCCCCATTGCATCCATTGATCAGGGATTACTGATTCTGCTGGGTGTTGAGGACGAGGATAGCGATGAAGATTTGAAATGGTTGGTCAGAAAAATCGTCCAACTTAGGATTTTTTCAGATGCGGAAGGCAAAATGAATTTAAGTGCCTTAGAGGTACAAGCTGAATTTTTGGTGGTCAGTCAGTTCACTTTACATGCCCGAACGAAAAAAGGAAACAGGCCCTCTTTTGTAAAGGCGGCAAAGCCCGTGCATGCGGAAGCCCTTTATGAAGATTTTATTCAGGAATTATCAAGACATTCTAGCCATCTGGTTCAGCATGGAAAATTCGGAGCAGATATGCAGGTTTCTTTACTAAATGATGGACCTGTGACTATTTTAATTGACACAAAAAACAAACATTGATAAGATCAGCCTTCATTTTGTAAATGATTGGCCTTGATTATGTGTTCTGTCAGGTCAAAGCACTACTTTTGCAAATCTATTTTCATCTTATGCAGAACATTCGTAATTTTTGTATTATTGCCCATATCGATCACGGAAAAAGCACCTTGGCCGATCGACTTTTGGAGAAAACATCTACAGTAACCAAAAGAGAAATGCAGGCACAATTGCTTGACAACATGGATCTTGAAAGAGAGCGTGGCATCACCATAAAAAGTCATGCCATACAGATGGATTATCTCGAAGAAGGTCAAAAATATGTCCTTAACTTAATAGATACTCCGGGACATGTTGATTTTTCATATGAAGTTTCTCGTTCGATAGCTGCCTGTGAAGGGGCATTACTCATTGTGGATGCCTCTCAGGGGATTGAGGCGCAAACCATCTCTAATCTTTATTTAGCCATTGAGCATGACCTTGAAGTCATACCCGTTCTGAATAAAATTGATCTACCCGGAGCCATGATCGATGAAGTTTCAGATCAAATCATAGATTTGATTGGGTGCGACAAAGAAGATATCATTCATGCGAGTGCCAAAGAAGGCATTGGTATTGAGGACATATTAAAGGCGATTGTGGCCCGTGTCCCAGCCCCTCAAGGCATTAAGGATGAGCCGCTTCAAGCCATGATTTTTGATTCTGTTTATAACTCATACCGGGGCATAGAAGTTTATTTCAGGGTCTTTAATGGTGAAATAAAAAAAGGAGATAAAGTCAAATTTGTGAGTACGGGACAGACCTATGATGCGGATGAAATTGGTGTGTTGAGATTGGATCATGAACCAAGAACTTCATTGGAGGCAGGAAATGTCGGCTATTTAATCTCTGGAATCAAAGTAGCCAAAGAAGTTAAGGTGGGAGATACCATTACCCATGAAGATCATCCGACAACGCGACCGATCAAAGGCTTTGAAGATGTCAAGCCCATGGTATTTGCGGGTATTTATCCTGTGGATACCTCAGAATTTGAAGAATTAAGGTCTTCAATGGAAAAATTACAGCTCAATGATGCCGCTTTAGTTTGGGAACCTGAAACTTCTGCCGCTTTGGGCTTTGGTTTCAGATGTGGTTTTTTGGGGATGCTTCACATGGAGATTATTCAAGAACGATTGGAACGAGAATTTGGGATGACCGTAATCACGACCGTGCCCTCGGTTCAGTTTCATGCTATAGGTAAAGATGGAGCTATTATTCCGGTCAGCGCACCTTCAGAAATGCCTGAGTTAAATCAAATTTCTCACGTAGAAGAGCCTTTTATTAAAGCCCAAATTATTTCAAAATCTGAGTATATTGGCAATATTATTTCTCTTTGCATGGATAAGCGGGGAGAAATTAAAAATCAAGTTTATTTAACTTCGGATCGTGTCGAATTGACCTTTAACTTACCTTTGGCAGAAATAGTTTTTGACTTTTTTGATAAGCTAAAGACCCTATCAAGAGGTTATGCCTCATTGGATTACGAATTGATTGGCTATCGAACTTCTACATTGGTTAAATTAGATATCATGCTCAACGGAGATAAAGTAGATGCCTTATCTGCGATAGTGCATCGCGATAAGGCCTATGATTGGGGCAAAAGATTGTGTGAAAAATTACGAGGCCTCATCCCCCGACAGATGTTTGAGATTGCCATCCAAGCCGCTATTGGCACGAAAGTGATTTCTCGTGAGACAGTCAAAGCACTTCGTAAAAATGTAATAGCTAAATGCTATGGTGGAGACATTAGCCGAAAAAGAAAACTATTAGAAAAGCAAAAGAAAGGTAAAAAGCGCATGCGTCAGGTAGGTAATGTCGAAATACCTCAAGAAGCATTTATGGCCGTTCTAAAACTTGATTAACCATGGGAACATTACTTGATGGGAAAAAAATAGCAAATGAAATTCAGGCTGAGGTTGCACAACGGGTTTTAGGTTTAAAGGAAGACAATAAAAGAGCCCCCCATCTAGCCATTATCTTGATTGGAGAAGATGGGGCCAGTCATACTTATGTTAACGGCAAGGTGAAGGCCTGTAAAGCCGTGGGATTTGAGTACACTCTTTTGCAATTCGCAGCCACCATCACAGAGGAAAAATTATTTAAGCACATCAAACAACTCAATCAAGACGATGATATAGATGGATTTATAGTGCAGTTGCCTTTGCCCAAACACATCTCGGTAGAGCAGATTACCACTTTGATAGACTCAAAGAAAGACGTAGATGGGTTTACCAATCATAATTTTGGATCCATTGTTTCCGAGAAGCCCTTGTTGCTGCCCGCCACGCCCTTTGGCGTGATGGAACTGCTCACACGCTACCAAGTGACAACCAAAGGGAAGCATTGTGTTATTGTAGGCGCTAGTCGGATTGTGGGGGCTCCGATGAGCTTAATGATGGCCGTGCAAGGACAGGCTACGGTCACCCTTTGTCATAAGTTCACCCAAAATTTAGCAAGCCATACCCGAAATGCCGACATCTTGATTGTTGCGGTAGGTAAGCCCGGGCTCATTACTGCAGATATGGTCAAATCAGGTGCGGTCATTATAGATGTGGGAACGACACGTGTTCCAGATGATACAAAAAAGAGTGGATTTAGACTCTCTGGAGATGTTGACTTCGAAAAAGTAGCCCCTCTGAGTAGTTTCATTACCCCAGTGCCGGGAGGGGTTGGACCTTTGACCATTGCATCACTTTTGTTGAATACTCTCAAGGCTTATGAACGACACCACGCTTGATCTTCTTGTAGATGAAATACCTATCATGGAATCTTTTTATACGATTCAGGGTGAGGGTTGTCATGTTGGGAAAGCCGCTTATTTTATAAGAACCGGAGGTTGCGATGTAGGGTGTCATTGGTGCGATGTTAAAGCATCTTGGGAAGCAAAAAATCATCCTGTTTTTTCAGTTGATCATTTGGTGGAAATGGCCAATGAACATCCTGCAGAAATCGTAGTGATTACTGGGGGAGAGCCCCTGATGTATGATCTATCCCAATTAACCCAACAATTAAAGGCAGCCAACAAAAACACCCATATTGAAACATCAGGAGTTTACCCGCTTACTGGAGATTGGGATTGGATTTGTTTCTCCCCAAAAAAGTTTAAAAAGCCAAGGGAAGTTTTTTACGAGCAAAGTGATGAACTAAAATTGGTTATTTACCATAAGTCAGATTTCAAGTGGGCCATTGAACACAGTAAAAAAATGAATCCCAAAGCCAAGTGGCTTTTGCAGCCCGAATGGAGTCGACAAGAAGAAATACTACCTTTGATTATTGCATTTGTTAAGGAGCATCCTCGTTGGTCCATCTCATTGCAAACCCATAAGTTTATGAATATACCATAAGCATGCGATGGTTCTTGATATTTTTGTTACTCTTTCTTTCAGAGAGGATATATGCCCAAGAAGTATACTCCGTAGATAATCCTCGGGTTCAAAAATGGTATGAGTCTGCCCGTCAATTGATAAAAGAACGTAAGTTCGACGAGGGCATCTCATTGTATCAAAAGTGTTTAGCCAAGGAACCGACATTCGTCGAAGCACATTGGGCATTGGCCAGCATTTTTAAAAATTTAGGTGATTTGGATACTTCCTTTTATCATCTGGACCAGTATTATTCAGTGGCTGATAAGCCGGGTATCAGTGCCCAGAAATTAATTATTTTGGCAGAGCAGTATTTTAAACAAGGGGTCTATGTCAAGGCTAAGGCATGTATGGATCAATTCCAATTGTACCAAATGCCGATAGATCAAGACGATTCGCTACTGATGGCGAGTATAGCTTATGCCGATAAGCATCAAAAAACGGAAGCAGGTCTGGCGCCCAAGGCCTTGCCTTTATCCGTGAATCGCTATTACACACAATATTTCCCAACCCTTACCATCGACAATAACACTTTAATATATACTAAGAGATCACGCGCCTCTGATGAAGACTTAGTGGTCAGCTACCGAGTAGACGGTGTTTGGACCCCAGCTACTTTACTTAGTAGAAATATTCATTCTGAGTTCAATGAGGGAGCAGCTTCCATTTCTGCAGATGGTCGCACTTTGATTTTTACCATGTGCGAAAAAGGTCAGACGTTTGGGAGTTGTGATCTCTTTATTTCAAAGAAGCAGGGTGATTTTTGGTCAAATCCTGAAAATTTAGGCGAAGTAGTTAATTCCAAAAACTGGGATTCTCAGCCCAGTTTAGGGGCTGATGGAAATACCTTATACTTTTCATCGGATAGACCAGGTGGGATGGGTAAGAGAGATATTTGGTATACACAACGCGTGGAAGATTCTTGGGCCCAACCCAAAAACATGGGAACAATCATCAATACAGTTAAGGATGATGTAACTCCTTTCATACATACCAATGGAGAAAATTTAATTTTTGCGTCAAATGGACGGACGGGTTTTGGGGGGTATGATTTATTTATGAGTGAACAAAAGCAGGGGAAATGGCAAGCGCCTGGCAATCTTGGCCATACGGTGAATAATCATTTGGATCAATTATCATTTATCATTTCGGCTGATGGTTCAACGGCTTATTTTTCTCAGGAATTCAAAAGAGTAGATGGCAAGCTCAATAGCCAAATTGTGGAGTTGCCCATTGCTGCTGATTCATTGGTCAAGCATACTTCAAGTTATATTTTTGGACGGGTGACGGATGCGATCTCACAGCGACCCCTTAAAGCTAAAATTGACCTTTTTGATATTTTCACCAATGAATTGAAGTACAGTACGTACAGCGATAGCATCTCGGGTGAATATTTTTTTGCGTTGAACGAAGGTTTGAGCTACGGAGTTTATGCAGGAGCGAAAGGTTATTTTTTCGAAGATTTCAGATTTGATATCAAAAACAGCACCTCTTGGCAGCCTGATACAATAGACATAGCCTTGTCCCCGCTAGAAGTGGGAGCCAGTATGATTCTTGAAAATATTTATTTTGAATTGGCAAGCTATGAACTAACCAATAACTCCCAATCAGAACTCAAAATAGTTGTTGAGTTTTTGGTTGAAAACCGAATAAACATACAAATTGAGGGGCACACAGATCAAACAGGAGATGCTGAATATAACCAGAGACTCTCCGAACAGCGTGCCAAAGCAGTTTATGATTTTCTGATCGAATCTGGCATACCTTCAGATCAGTTAAAATTCAAAGGGTTTGGCTCAACTCAACCGGTTGAATTGGATCCCGTGCTGAGTGATCAGAACAGGCGCATAGAATTTAGGATAGGAGCCGAAAACTAATCATTAATCTCACTGAAAAGACCATTTATTTGTGATTTTAGATACCTAAATAATGTTTAGATCAAATTAAAGCTCCTCAGAGATTAGCTCAGAGGTAATGTAAGATGCTCTTTGTAAATCCATCATGGTCAAAATAATTCACGTTTAATGGCTATGGATTAAAAAATCTAAGGGTTTTAATCCATTTTTATTTTTCAAACAATGTTATTTTCAGAAGATTATAGATATAATATGAAAATTAACAAAATAAAATATCTTAAAATGTACGCTATCAAAAATAACATATAATTAGTTTGTTTTTTTTTAAAAATTAATTTTTTTAAATTTTTTAAATATTATTAATAATTATTACTAATTCTTTTATAAATATTTAATTATGTTAAATTTATTCTAATAAATACCAATAATTAATCTTATTTTAAAAAATAAAATATCCTTAATCAACATTAAATAGTGTTTTGTTTTTATTTTCTTAATTATTTGATAAATTACTCTATTAAGTAAGCTATAAATCACAATGCAAATTTAATGTTCATTTTTAAAAACCAAATTTTATGAAGAGGATTGTACTAATTAGTATCTCCTTTCTTTTCGTCCTAAGCACGGCTTGGGCGCAGAGAACGGTATCCGGTATAGTAACTTCTGATGATGGAAGTGGCGGTGTCCCTGGTGTGAATGTAATTCTGAAAGGAACAGCAACAGGAACGACCACGGACTTGGATGGTAATTACCGTTTAAGTGTCCCAGAAGAAGGAGGAACTTTGGAATATACGTTTATAGGTCTAGCGAGTCAAGAAGTAGTTATTGGCTCAAGGTCTGTAATTGATATTACCATGATGGAGGATGTGGAAACATTGTCTGAAGTCGTTGTCACGGGACTTGGTGTCGTGAAAGAGAAGAAAGCGCTGGGTTATGGTGTCTCTTCTATAAGTAGCGATGCATTGGTTGCACGTCAAGAATCAGATGTGGCCAGA
>CAJJCN010000001.1 GCA_905182655.1 Flammeovirgaceae bacterium UBA4465 | reverse complement strand
GAAAAAAAACATAATATCTATCTTGAGTGATTGGAATTGATATCGTTGATATAAAAGATCCCCTGTTACATCTACGTACTGCGGATCATCTACGATTCATAGAAGCCGAAGGTGATCAATACCCTGAGCATATAGATCCCATACTACTCTATTGGATCGTTTGGAGTGCCAAAGAGGCAGTTTTCAAAAGTAGACGTCAACTGATCTCATTCGATCCTAAACTCATTTCGGTTGTTTTTTCAAGTGATTTACATTTCTCTTCCAAACATCTATCGGGCATCGTTGAGACCGCGCCCAACTATGTGGTGGCCACGGCCGCTCAATCATCTACTCCACTTATTCATCAAATCTGGATGAGTCATCAAAAAGCGCATTCCCAAAAAATCATTCGCGAGAAGATCATTGACTATTTCAAGCCTTTGAAGATTAGCTTTACCTTAGATAAAAACCAACTTCCCCTTCTTTGTGTAAACGAAGAAAAAGAATTTCCCATTTCTTTAACACATCATGGTAATTATATGGCTTTTTGTATAGAAAAGCATGAGGTTTTAGGAGCCTGAATTTTGCTTATAATTGATTATTTTTGAATTTACAGGTATTCATCTAAAGCATGCGTAAAATAATACATATTGATATGGATGCCTTTTATGCATCTGTTGAACAAAATGACGACCCTGATTTAAGAGGAAAACCCGTTGCTGTTGGGGGCCATAAAGAAGGTGGCGTCGTGACAGCGGCGAGTTATGAAGCTCGGAAATTTGGGGTGAAGTCTGCCTTATCTTCCAGGATTGCCGCAAGATTGTGTCCACAACTTATTTTCGTCAAACCCCGATTTGATCGGTACAAAGAAATATCTAATGAAATTAGGGCCATTTTTTATGAGTATACTGAATTGGTAGAACCTTTATCGCTCGATGAAGCTTATTTGGACATCACTCATCCCAAAATCGGTCTAAAATCAGCCACCCTCATCGCCATTGATATCAAGAAAAAAATCAAAGAAAAAACAGGTTTAATTGCTTCTGCAGGAATTTCCTTCAATAAATTTTTGGCTAAAATAGCCTCTGATATGGAAAAGCCCGATGGCCTTTACGTGGTTTTACCTGAAAATGCAGAGGTTTTTATTGAAAAACTCCCGATCAAAAAATTTCATGGTATAGGCAAGGTCACTGCTTCAAAAATGAAGCATGCAGGTATTTTTACAGGCAAAGACCTAAAAGCGAAAACGCTAGATGATATGTGTCTACGATACGGTAAGCAGGGGAATTATTATTATCATGTGGCCCGTGGTATTGATCACAGACCCGTCCTGCCGGATCGCAAAAGAAAATCTATCAGCGCCGAAAATACCTTTTCACATCACTTGATGACCCTTTCAGATATCCAATCACATCTCAAACCCATCACTGAAGAAGTTTTTAGAAGATACCAGCTACAATCTGTTCAAGGTAGAACCATAAGTCTTAAAATAAAGTATGGAGATTTTAAGCAAATCACGAGAAGTAAATCCCAAAAAGAAGTCATACAAGATCTTTCAGAAATTCAAGTACTCATCAATTCTTTGCTTAACGAAGACTTGTTACATGAAGCAGGGATTCGACTGCTGGGAATAGGCATCTCAAATTTGCAATTTAAAAAAGTATTCAATCCTCAAATGAGCATTGAATTTTAATAGTTTTAAGCTGGCTAACCCGTCCTAAAGTAGCTCCCATCATCCATATTTATCTTTATTGAAAATATGATTCAAATTGTAGTCTTTAATGCCTAATTTAGCCAAAAAGACAATATGAGCACCTATAAAATATTACTACATGCACATTCAGGATTTAGATGGCTGGCACTTCTGCTTCCTCTGATTATCCTAGTTAAGTCAATGATTGGATTTTATGGTAAAAAAGAATACCAAAAAATAGATCGCATTCTTGCTTCTTCTTTCGCGGGAACGGTTCATCTGATGCTCCTTCTTGGGATCTCTTTGTACTTCTTTTTCAGTCCCATCACGCAAGCGGCTTTTGCCGATTTCGGTGCTGCTATGAAAGATCCCTCACTTCGCTTTTGGGCCGTTGAGCACATTTCTATCATGACCTTGGTCACCATAATCGTCACTATTGGAAGTGCCAAAACAAAGAAAGCCCTCTCTAGTCAAGGTAAATTCAAAAATCAATTGGTTTTTTTCGGTATCTCCTTGGCGCTCATGCTCATCTCGATACCCTGGGATCGTGTATAACTCCTAAAGCATCCCTTTAGTTGAGGGAAGTGTATCTAAAGCTCTTGGGTCTTTTTTTATAGCCATTTTGATGGCTTTCGCAAAAGCTTTGAAAATACCTTCAATCATGTGGTGCTCATTATCGCCCGTTACTTTAATATTGAGATTGCATTTGGAAGCATCTGAGAAGGATTTGAAAAAATGCTGAATCATTTCCGTGGGGACATCTCCTACCCTTTCTCTTTTAAAAAAACCTTCCCATTCCATCCAAGGTCGACCACCAAAGTCCACCGCTACTTGGGCCAATGCATCGTCCATGGGTAATAAAAACCCATACCTATTGATTCCTTTTTTAGACCCCAAGGCTTTGACTAGAGCTTCGCCCAAGGCCAAGCCTGTATCTTCTATGGTATGATGCTCGTCTATCTGCAAATCACCCGTTACTTGAATTTTCAAATCCATGCCACCGTGCTTACCCAATTGATCCAGCATATGATCAAAAAAATGCAACCCGGTACTTATGTCCGTTTGGCCAGCACCATCTAAGTTTAATTCAATGCTGATATCGGTTTCATTGGTCTTTCTGATGACCTTAGATCTCCGTGATTTGACCACCAAGAATTCATAAATATCTTTCCAAGACGTAGTCGCAAGGGCTACCCTTTGATTTTTTTCTTTACTTATATAAATTCCCTCGCAACCTAAATTATCAGCTAACTCCATATCTGTTATGCGGTCACCAATGACATAAGATTTAGCTATGTCGTAATTTCCCCTCAGATAAGTGGACAACATACCGATCCCTGGTTTTCGATTTTCATGATCGGAACTTTCATAATGTTCATCAATATGTATCCTATCGAAATGAATACCTTGAGAGCTTAAGGTACGCATAATCAGATTGTGGATGGGATAAAATCTCTTTTCTTGATGGCCCTCAGTACCCAAACCATCTTGATTAGAAACCAACACCAACAAAAAATGAGATTCCTTCTGAATCTTTCTTAAATAATAGAGCACATCAGGTAAAAAATGTACCTTTTCAATCTGATCTACAAACCCATCCTCCGTCTCTGAGACAATGGTTCCATCTCGGTCTATAAATAAAATAGGTCTCATATCTTTAGGTAATTATTCAGCGCAAGGATCAGTTGCTTATTTTCAAATGCTGTGCCCACAGTAATTCGTATGCAATCTTCGCATAAAACTAAGCCTGATCTATCTCTTAGAATGACCTCATTGCGAATTAAATACTGAAAAACTTCTTGAACTTCCTTGAATTTAACTAAGAAAAAATTGGCTTGACTGGGATATACTTTCAAAACAATGGGCAGTTGATCAAGGGCTGATCGCAATTCCTTTTTCAATTCTTTTATTTCTTCAACAAATGATCTCATTTGATATTCCTGCTTTAATGCCTTAAGCACTTGATTTTGAACCAAACCGCTGATATTATAGGGGGGTTTGATCAAATTGAGTACCTGAACCATCTTTGGATGACAAAATGCCATTCCCAATCGTAACGAAGCCAAGCCCCAAGCTTTGCTCAGAGTTTGTAAAACCACTAAATGGGGAAACTTTGGTAGTTCTTCAATCCAAGAATGGGTATCCGTAAAATCTATGTAAGCCTCATCCATTACGATGATTCCTTTGAACACGGTCGCAAGGTCTAAAACATCGTGAGCCTTAATTAAATTTCCTGTTGGATTATTGGGGGAGCAGATAAACATAATCTTAACTTGATCATTGAGAGCTGATTTAATTTGGGCCATATCCAATTGAAAATCAGGGGTTAGTAAAACCTCATTGACCCTTACATTGTTAATATTTGCTGCCACTTTGTACATCCCATAGGTAGGGGGAAATATCATCACCTCATCGATCCCTGGTTCACAAAAAGTCCTGATCAATAGATCAATAGGCTCATCACTTCCATTACCAATAAAAATACATTCAGGGGCAATGCCTTTGATCTTACCCATGGCCCACTTCACTTGACTTTGTCGAGGATCTGGATATCGATTCCATTTTTCGGAAATCACAGAGCCTAATGCATTTTCATTTGCATCTAAAAAAATACCCTTGTTCCCCTTAAAATCATCTCTGGCAGTAGCGTAGGGTGTGAAATCTTTTAAATGCTCTCGTAATAAGTCCTCAAACTCCCTCATTTCTCAAAAGATTCCAAACGTATAGTCACCGCTCTTTTGTGACCCTCTAGTTGCTCAGCAGCAGCCATTACCTCTAGGGTTGGACCTAAAGTTTTTAATCCTTTTTTAGTTATTTCTTGAAAGGTTATTTTTTTAACAAAACTATCCAAAGAGACACCAGAATAAGACTTTGCCCAACCGTTGGTCGGTAAAGCATGATTGGTTCCTGAAGCATAATCGCCTGCTGATTCGGGTGTATAAGGACCTATAAATACCGAACCGGCATTATAGATTTTATCAATATATTTTTCTGGATTACTGATGTTTAAAATAAGATGCTCAGGTCCATAATAATTAATGATCTTGATGATCTCTTTTTTTGAATTCACAATCATCACTACACTGTTTTTGAGTGATTCATCAGCCAAATCTTTCCTGGGTAATTGCACTAGTTGATCCTTTATCTCCGAAATAACCGCATCAGCCATCGACTGACTTTTAGTCACTAAAACTACTTGACTGTCATTCCCATGTTCGGCCTGAGAGATTAAATCAGCGGCCACAAAGCTCGCATTACTCTCTTCATCTGCTATCACCATGACTTCGGAGGGTCCTGCAGGCATATCAATAGAGACTTCTTTCGATAATAATTGCTTAGCCGTCGTTACATATTGATTACCCGGTCCGAAAATTTTATCAACTTTAGGAATGGTTTCAGTACCATAGGCCAAAGCTGCGATGGCTTGTGCACCCCCTAATTTTAAGATCGAGCGAATGCCTAACAAATGGGCAGTATACAATACGACTGGGTTAATTTTACCCATTTTATTGGTTGGCGAAGCTATGATGATATTTTTACACCCAGCGATCAAAGCGGGAATACCCAACATCAAAACGGTCGAGAACAAGGGTGCCGTTCCTCCTGGCACATAGAGCCCTACATTTCGAATTGGCACTGATTTACGCTTACACGTTATGCCTGGCATAGTCTCCACGGTCAATGGTGGCTGCTGCTGTGCTTCATGAAATTTCCAAATATTTTTTTTGGCTACCTCTATCGCCATTTTGAGGTTTGCGTTGACGTGATTTTCAGCGTCCTTTAATTCATCTTCAGAGACCCATAACTGATCCAGCTCTACGTGATCATATTCTAGCGCCAATTTCTTTAAAGCTCTATCTCCTCCACGCCTTACTTTTTCTAGGATAGGTAGCACGATTTTTTCAATCTTACCCATATCCATCACAGGTCTTTTTAAAACCTCTCGTAATTGACTTTTGTTTACATAATGATAAATATTCATCAGCGTATCATTTTTTCTATTGGAAACACCAATACTCCTTCTGCTCCAGCCTGTCTCAACTTTTCAATGCTGTTCCAAAAATCGTCTTCGTTAAGTACGGAATGTATACTACTCCAACCTTTAACGGCCAATGGCAACACCGTTGGGCTTCTCATACCTGGAATTAAAGTCAATATGTCATTTAACTTTTCATTAGGTGCATTCATTAATACATATTTATTGTTTTTGCCGGATAAAACGGCCTCGATTCTAAACAATAACTGCTCAATCAATTTGTTTTTTTCTAGGTCTAGATCCTTATTAGCCACCAATATAGCCTCTGAATGAAGTACCGTTTCAACTTCTTTAAGTCCATTGCTTATCAAGGTACTTCCCGTACTGACAATATCAAAAATTCCTGCTGAAAGACCAATTCCTGGAGCTATTTCTACAGAGCCACTAATTTTATGTACATCCGCTGATATATTTTGTTCCTCTAGAAATTTTTTAAGAATAACCGGATAGGAAGTCGCAATACATTGATCTTTAAAATAGCCTAACCCCTGGTATTCGACTTCTCTAGGTACCGCCAATGACATCCGACATTTTGAAAATCCCAATGCTTTTATTTCTATGATTTCCTTTCTTTCTTCCAAGAAAATATTTCGACCTATGATCCCTAAATCCGCGATACCATCAGCCACATAACCTGGGATATCACTGTTTCGAAGAAATAAAAACTCTACAGGAAAATTTGAAGCCAATGTCCTTAACTTTCTCTGTCCATTGCTGAATTTAATGCCACTTTCTTTAAACAAAGCAAGCGAATCTTCACTCAGCCTTCCAGACTTCTGAATGGCAATTTTTAATTTAGTTTGCGGCATGATTAATAAGGAAAATTATAGCATGCAAATCTCTAATAAAAAAATTAGTTCTTGCACTTCTCATTAACTATTTTAGATATAGTCAAGTATAATTTGAAAAGAAAATGAATATGATAAAAGTTATTACTCGTCCAATTGTACGGTAATGACCGGGCATTTTGAGTTATTTGCTACATCTTCGGCAACACTTCGATTGAAAAAGTGACTCACCCCTTTTCTTTGGTGGGTACCTAACATGATCATATCGGCATCTATAAAGTCAGCGAAATCAACGATACCATCCTCTTCATTGTTGAAATTATGAATATCAATGGTATAATTACTGATGATGTTTGATTCTACGAATTCTGACATTTGTTTAATATCATGACGCGTATTTGTGAAACTCGCAGGTGTATTGATTTTTACGATGCGTAATTGGGCGTTCATTAAATTTTGAACAAAACTAACTCTTTCAACTAGACGTGGATTCACCTCCTGAAAATTTGATGCAAACACGATATTTTTAATCTTTTCAATATGGATTTTATCTTTGATGGTAATTACAGGGCATTGAGCATTGCGCACTACTTTTTCTGCATTAGAGCTCAAAAATAAATTCTCTAAGTCATCCATGCTGGATGTTCCCATAATGACCAGATTTACATCTTGACTGGCTACCTCGGTGGCTAAAGAAACATAGGGGTTTCCTATCAATATTTTGAAAGTAACCGTCACTTTTGACATCACATTGGTTATCACTGCCTTTAACTTCAACTCAGTTTGTTGAATGAGTTTAGTCATAAATATATTTTGCAAAGGATCCATTTTTGTAGCTCCCATAGTTTTTAATCTACCCTCGGAAGGATGCTCAATCACATGAAACAATACAATTTCAGATGAAACATGCCTTTCTGCAAGTTGTGTAGCAAAATCAAGCGCATTCTCAGATGGCAAAGTAAAATCGAAAGGAACGAGTATTTTTTTCATGTTGTAGTGATCAATAGTGATTAACAATCAATTTAAACAAAAAGGTGAGTATTCTTAATCAAATAAACGAAAAAGTAAAAGTTTTAGTAATTTATACCAAATCCCAAAAGTAATACAAAAAATAGGGTTGCAAAAGCTAATTTTTTCAACTCTACATCTAGGCTGCTACTTTCTTTTACCTTGATCGCCTTAAAATGATAGAAAAAAAAAGGGATCAACCCTAAAAAAGCATATCCAAAAAAGCTGGGCATTAAAATACTCACAAAAATGATCGAACTTAAAAAGCTACCTACAATCAAAAATCCATGATAAATAATGGCTTTTTCTTTTCCTATTATCACAGGAATAGACCTCTTCCCTGCTTTTCGATCACTCGAAATATCTCTAATATTATTTACATTAAGCACACCCACAGACAGCAAACCACAACTTATGGCAGGCAGCAAAAATATAATTTCTAGATCTCGATTGAATAAATAATATCCTCCAAAAACACCTACCAATCCAAAAAAAATAAAAACAAATAAGTCTCCAAAACCAGAATACCCATAAGGATTTGAACCCATAGTATATTTAATAGCTGCTGCAATCGCACCAATACCTAAAGTTAGAAAAACGAGCAGATTCAGCCAATGGTCTCTAAAAACATAAATTATTAAGATAAAGCCTGAAATAAAGGCCAAAAATGCGCAAAGAATGATAGCTATTTTCATTTGACCCCGTGTAATGGCTCCAGATTGCACTGCTCTTTTAGGCCCTCCTCTATCTGGACCATCTACTCCTGAAACGGCATCTCCATAATCATTGGCTAAATTGGATAAGACTTGAAGAAATAAGGTGGTAACTAAACTTAAAACAAGAATTAATACTTGAAAATGGCCAGAATAGTAGGCCAAAAAAGAAGCCATGAGTATTGATGAGAAAGCCAATGGTAAGGTACGCAAGCGAAAGGCTTTTATCCATGTGTTTATCTCGATCATCACATGCGATTAGGCACCTCTATTCCCAATAAATTCATCGAATGACGAATGACCTTAGCCGTCAGCCTTGATAGGCCTATTCTGAAAGTCACAAGATGCTCATCAGGCTCATTAAATATAGAAAGCTCCTGATAAAAGCCATTATAGTCCTTGGCCAAATCATACACATATTGCGCCAATAACGCCGGTGAATAATCTCGTGCTGCCTGTAGAATGACCTCTTCAAACCTCACTAAGTGGGCCAACAGTATTTGTTCTCTACGGTGCATTTCCTGGATAGGTGACAATGCTTCGTTGATTCCATCAGTTGATGCCCTTCTCAGTATAGCCGAAATGCGTGCATGTGTATACTGAACGAATGGCCCCGTATGTCCTTGGAATTCTATCGATTCCTTCGGATCAAATAACATCCTTTTTTTTGGGTCTACCTTGAGTAAAAAAAATTTCAGTGCACCCAAACCTACCATCCTAAACAGACTTTTTGATTCCTCTTCTGTGAGCCCTTCAATTTTTCCTAGCTCACGGGTATGTTTGGCCGCCGTTTTAAACATCTCATCCATCAACTCGTCCGCGTCTACCACGGTTCCCTCTCGTGACTTCATTTTGCCACTGGGAAGGTCTACCATTCCATAAGATAGATGATACAACCCTTCTCCATAAGGCCGCCCCATCTTTTTCATGATTGCAAAAAGAACGTTGAAATGATAGTCCTGCTCATTTCCAACAACATAAACAGATTGGTCCATGGGAAAGTCTTCATACTTAAAATCACAGGTACCGATGTCTTGGGTGATGTATACCGAGGTACCATCTGATCTCATGACCAGCTTCTCGTCAAGTCCTTCCTCCTTGAGATCTATCCACACTGATCCATCTTCACGCTGATAAAAGACCTGTTTCTTAAGCCCCTCTTCGATGATGTCTTTACCCAGGAGATAAGTTTCTGACTCTTTATAAATGGCATCAAATTCAATACCCATGGTTTGGTAAGTCGTCTCGAAGCCTGCATAAACCCAAGTATTCATATTATACCAAAGGGTCATCACTTCAGCATCTTTTTGCTCCCATTTTTGAAGCATCTCTTGCGCTTCAACCAAAATAGGCGCTTGTTTTTTAGCCTCTTCTTCAGAAATTCCCTGCACTACCATCGCCGCTATTTCTTCCTTGTAATACCTATCAAAGAGCACATAATATTTTCCAGCTAAATGATCCCCTTTGAGCTTGGCGGTCTCCGGAGTCTCCCCCTTACCCCATCTTTTATAGGCGAGCATAGATTTGCAAATGTGAATACCACGATCGTTAACGAGATTTGTTCTTTTTACTTGATATCCTGCGGCTTCAATAATCCTGGACATGGCATCTCCAAGAAAATTATTTCTCAAGTGACCTAGATGCAAAGGCTTATTGGTATTTGGAGAAGAAAATTCAACCATAACCTTCTTGCCATTAGGTGGTAGTTGTCCCCAGTTTTCATTGCTGAGCATGTCACCAAGACATGCCACCCAAACTGAGGAATCAATTTCTAAATTTAAAAACCCCTTGACAACATTATAGCCCTTAATCATGCCACTACGTGATTTCAAATAATCCCCAATCACAACCGCTGTGGCTTCGGGGGACTTTTGACTTGTTTTTAAAAAGGGAAAAACAACAAAGGTATGGGTACCCTCAAATTCTTTCCGAGTAGGTTGCAAAAAGAGTTGTGCTGAATCTAGCTCAACTTCAAAAATCGACTTAAATGCGTTTTTAATATGTGTCTTTATATCCTCTTCTAATTTCATGATTCTTTAGTAGGTAAGAAAATTTCAGCCATCATACACCGGGCGCTGCCCCCCCCTAGCATTTCGATGGTTGTTAAATTACTGTGCAATAGGGTGCCATGCTTTTCAAGCTGCTGCTTTTGGTGAGGATTCAATGATCGAAAAGCATTGGTCGACATGACTATAAAACATACATTATTTTTATTTTTAACCTGAAGGATGTTCCCTGCGTAATTATTTAATTGATATTCAGAAATCAGTATTATTTCTTTTGACTGTTTTCTAAGGGTCTCTAGCACCTGTTCACGTTCCATAACATCGTCGATGGCTTCTGCACAAATCAATGCAAAATGATCTCCTATCGACATCATCACGTTGGTATGATAGATCGGTAGTCTTTGACCATCTACATTTTGATAAGCTTTAAACCCTATAACCGTATAAGCGGTTAAATCTTCAAAAGCACGAATTACTTCTTGCTCCGTTCTATCCGAATACGAGGCATAGGCTATCTGTTGTTCCCGGTCTAATATGAGACTTCCGGTTCCTTCAAGAAATTTTTGATGAGATTCAAAGGATAATAATTCTTCAAATACTTCGGTAATTTCAAAATGGCTACGCAACGCATCAATCAGATCCAATCGCCTTTCCCGTCTTCTATTATTGGCAAACATGGGGTATAATATCACTGATCCATTTTGATGAAATGACACCCAATTATTAGGGAAGATACTGTCGGGTGTAAAAGGATCTTGAGTATCCTCAAAAACGTGAACTTCAATGGCGGCCTCACGTAATTTTTGAACAAAATCATCAAATTCTTTCAAGGTCTTTTTTTGAACCTCTACAGCAGTCAATTCGGTATTGCCTTGAAAATAATTATTTATTGCGGTTTCCTTATTTTTAGAGAAAGCCACCGGACGGATCATCATGAGTTGCCGAGTAATCTGATCAGGCATAGCTTCTTCTCAAGGGTAATGTAGCACACCTTAATAGGCCCTCCATCTTGGCCGTTTCCGAAAAGGGTATCTCCTCAACAATAAACCCCCAATCTCTCAATTGTTGATTCAATCGGTTAAATTTTAATTCACTTACAATTACCTCAGAGGAAATACTAAATATATTGGAGTTCATATCGTACATTTCTTCCTTATTGAGCTCCAAAATATTTTCAGGCTTAAAAAAATCAATGATCCATTCGGCATCACTTTGATTTTTAAATCCAGCTCTATGAATAAGGGCTTTGTTTTTTCCTATCGGTTGAAAACAACAATCCAGGTGAAGGGCATTTTCGTAGGGGTTGTGATTTGATTTTTTTAACTCAAATGATTTAACCTTCCATGATTTAAAATTTTCAATTAAGAAGTCTACCCCTGCTTCATTGGTTCTGCTCACGATATAATTATCAAAGTCTTCTTTTTTCGAATAACCCACAAACAAATGATCTCTACAGGGCATGACGTCTCCACCTTCTATTCTTACGCTTCCCCCCACTTTCAGGAGTTTGTTTGCATCCATTTGATCAATGATAAAATGGATGCCTTTAAGTTCTCTAGAACGTTTATCTAAAATCTGTGGTAACAAAAATTGATCGCCAATAACCATTCCAATGTCTCGAGCAAATATTTGATTCAAGGATTTAAATACTTCGGGACGATGTACCTTCACATCGAAGCCCATTAAGACCTGATGAAAAGCGTCTAATTCTTTCTTAATAGCTTCCTCCACCGGAAAAGTACCTTTTTTTACATTTAACAATGTTTTTGGATCATAAATATCATCTTTTTTGGGTATCCCTCCAAAACTTTCTGGCGTACCCAGGACCACTTCTAAAAGAGGGGAAAATTCATCAAAAACTTCTAATGTTATCATATGGATCTTAACAAAACTCAAATCTAATCAGATGATACTTACAAAAAGAAAGTCATTTGGAATTAATTAGTTCATATTATCAAGTAGAGATCGTACATATCTCAATTATTTTTATTATTTATGCAAACATTTTTAATAAACTACGGTGAAAAATTACGCTGATTTAATCGATCAAAGTTTTGAATTTCCTTCTTCCGAATTTGCTGTAAAAGATAAGGAACTCTATTTCCATGGAGTAAATCTTATGGAAATCGTTGAAAAGTATGGAACTCCTCTAAAACTTTCTTACATCCCAAAAATCGGTCAAAATATAAGATATGCTCAAGAAATATTCAATGGAGCCATGGCCAAGCATAAGTATGAAGGGAATTATACCTATTGCTATTGTACTAAATCTTCTCATTTTCAATTTGTTTTAGAAGAAGTACTATTAAATGGCGCCCACATAGAAACTTCATCGGCCTTCGACATCCCTATTATTCATCATTTGTATGATAAGAAATTAATAAATAAAAAGCTTCTCATCATCTGCAATGGTTTTAAAAGGCCTAAGTATATTGAAAATATTATTGGCTTAATCAATGCCGGTTTTACTCAGTGTATGCCTGTTTTAGACAACTTAAATGAACTTGAACAGTACACTGAAAAAATTGATAAAAAGTTTAAACTCGGTATAAGAGTAGCCTCAGATGAGGAACCTAACTTTTCATTTTATACCTCTAGATTGGGATTTAGGTACCGAGATATCATCAATTATTACAAAGAGAAAATTCAAGGAAATGCGAAGGTAGAACTTAAGTTACTCCATTTTTTCATCAATACGGGCATCAAGGATAGCGCCTATTATTGGAGTGAGTTAAGTCGGTTTATTCATATGTATTGTGAGCTTAAGAAAATTTGTCCCACCTTGGACAGCATTGATATAGGAGGTGGTTTTCCTATAAAAAATAAATTGAATTTTGAATTTGATTACGGTTATATGGCCGATCAAATTATAGAAAATATCAAATGGATTTGCGCAAAAAATCATACGCCTACACCACATATCATTACTGAATTTGGAAATTACACAGTAGGAGAGAGTGGTGCTACCATTTATTCTGTACTCGACCAAAAACTCCAAAATGACAAGGAACTTTGGTATATGATGGACGGCTCCTTTATTACACACATGCCTGATGTTTGGGGACTTAATCAGAAATATATTTTGCTCCCCCTCAACTTGTGGAATAATATGTATCATAGGGTGAATATCGGAGGACTGACCTGTGACAGCATGGATTATTATGATTCTGAAGCCCACATAGCTGAAGTGTTTTTACCCAAATACAATAAAGAAGAGACCTTGTATTTTGGTTTTTTTAATACAGGCGCCTACCAAGAAGCATTGGGCGGCTATGGAGGCATTCAGCATTGTCTCATTCCTGCCCCTAAGCATGTCATTATCAATAAAGACAAAGAAGGTAACCTCGTTTCTAAACTGTTCGCAGAAGAACAAAAAAATGAGGACATGCTCAAAATATTAGGTTATACCTAAACGTCTATAGCTTGCATTACTTTAGATATGTCCGTTACGCTATAATCAGCGTATTTCGAAACCACAGTCTCGCCCAGAATAATCGTAGCAATGCCTAGCTTTCTCGCAGGGATCAAATCCCTTTCTTTATCCCCTATCATATAGCTCTCACTCACCGCTATATTGTATTTGGCAATCGCCCGCTCAAACATAAGTGAATCTGGCTTTCTACTCAATGACTCAGATATTTCTGGGTGTAATGGGGCATAATAAAAATCGTCAATGATGTTTTGAGACGCCCTCTGTAAAAA